>DATCMB010000013.1 GCA_036563615.1 Candidatus Binatia bacterium | reverse complement strand
TCAGAAGAACGGTTCCCCGATGAGGGGATTGAGACACCTTGCGCCGGAGGAAGACCTCGGCCTTCACCTCGTGTTCAGAAGAACGGTTCCCCGATGAGGGGATTGAGACGAAGAACCTTCTCCTCATACGATCTCCTCACGAGAGGTTCAGAAGAACGGTTCCCCGATGAGGGGATTGAGACTTGCACGATAGTGAGTCCCATCGCCGTCTCCTGTCTGCGTTCAGAAGAACGGTTCCCCGATGAGGGGATTGAGACCGAACTCAGGTCGGGCCTTCTTGATGAACTCGATGGCCGCCGTTCAGAAGAACGGTTCCCCGATGAGTGGATTGAGACTCCTGCTTCTGTTCCTGCTCCTGGCCTCGATTCCGACGAACGGTTTCTCGGTGAGGGGGATTTGGACTTGCGGTTCGCAACAGCAGGCTTATCTGCGCGGTGTTGCGGTCAGAAGATCTCCTCCGACGAGGGGTCTGCTTTCGTCCCTCCCAGCCATCGGCGACGCTGAGGTGTTCGGGGCACCGCTGACGACGGTGTCAGTCCGACAAAAAATGTCTTGATGAGCACCGGCGCGCAGGTCATAACGAGCCCATCCACGTAAACTCTCCAAGGATCACATAAAGAACCACATAGGTGAGGCCATGAACGACCCATCACCGGGGGTGGCGTCGCCGACACGCGCCAGCGTCGGCCCTCACGCGAGCGCCAGCGCCGCTGCAGCGGCATTTCGTGACAAAAATTGGGAGCTCCTCGCGGAGCTTGCGACATCGCTACCGGAGCGGATCGACTCCGCGTGGCTCGCCACCGCCGACAAGTGCGCGTTCGGCCTCTCCCAGCTCGGACGCTACGAGGAAGCGGAGACGATCCAGCTTCGCGCTTGGGAGGTCGAGGAGACGCACCGACGCGCGTCGGCGCTCGCGTATTTTGCGTACGCAGCCTTGCTGCGTCACAAGAACCGTAAGCCGCGCCTCGCCGACCCGGAGGCGGCGCGCAAGAAGTTCGAGCACTGGATCGCGAAGGCGCTCGAGCTCGATCCACGATCCATCACCGACCACTACCGGCTCGGCGTCTACCACGCGTCGGTGCGGCGCGGCCGCGACGTGCCTGCGCTGGCCAGCTTCCGCACGGTGCTGCGCTTGTTCTCGGAGCTGCCGGCGGCGGATCGCGCGCCGACGAGCCGGTATTTCAAGCGCTACGTGCAGTCGCTCTACGGCGCGGGACGCTCGGCGCTGCGTTTGGGGCGGCTCGACGAGGCGCGACGTTACGCGTTCCAGTGCATCAGGGTCGACCGCGAGCGTCAGCACGTCGCGGAGGTGTTCAAGCTCTTCCTCGCCGCACAGATCTTGGTTGCGCAAGGACACTTGGACGACGCCGAGCGCGGCCTCAGGCTCGCTCTCGAAGCGCCGCACGAAGGAGATCGCGACTTCGTCTACGGGTTGCTCGCCAAGATCGCTCTCGCCCGGAGCCAGCCGGAAGACGCCGCCGCGTGGATCGAGCTCAACGTGCGACCGCACCTCCGCAAGCCGTACCTCTGGCGGCTGCTGGGCGAGGCGGAGGACGCGCGTGGTCGGCACGAGCGGGCCCTTCGCATGTACAAGAGCGCGCTCCTGAAAGATCGCACCGGACGGCACCGGACGTTGCTCCTGCAGGGACGCCTGCTCGAGCGCTTGGGACGCACCCGCGAGGCGCGCCGAGCCTACGAGCAGGCAGCAGACTTCCGCCGACGTCGCTACTTGAAGGAGGACGGCGAGGCGTTGCGTGCCCTCGCGGAGCTCTGCGAGCGCAGTGGCGACCTCGAGGGGGCGAAGGCCGCGTTACGGCGGATGTCCGGGCTGCCGCTGCTGGCGGATTGGGCGAGCGCGGAGCTCGAGCGGCTCGCTGGATGAAAGGCGACCTCGAAGCCGCGAGCGCCCTCGACGAGGTCTCCGCTGCGGGCGAGGAGCGCGCGGCTCTCGACGCTCTCTACCGGCTCGCGCAGCGAGCCGCCGACGAGGGACACTACCAGCGCGTCTCGCAGCTCTTTCGCGAAGCGCGCGACGCGGGGGCGCTCTCTCGACCCGAAGCCTGGAGGACGCTTCTGCTCGAGGCCGGTGATTTCGAAGCCGCTCGAGCGCTCGCTCCACTCGGCGAGCCGGAGCGCTCGGCGCCGCTCGGCGAGGCCGGCCCCGACGCTCCGGGCGACGAGGACTTTCTCGACTTCGATGCGGGAGAGCCGCCGAAGCGCTCGGACGCCTTGCCGCGCTCGCTGGTGGATCGCTTCTACGGCTTGTTCCGAGGCCGCGGCGACGTCTACGCGCGCCAGTGGTTCGATGCGCGAAAGGGCCGCACCGGCTACTGGCCCGTACGGGATCCGCTCACCCGGCGAGCCGTCGAAGAGCACCTTCTCGGAAAGCACACCCTCGGCCAGTACCTGCTCTTTCCGGACGAAACGGTCGCGTTCGCCGTCCTCGACCTCGATCCGACGCCCGAGGCTCTCGAGCACGACCGGCTCGCTCGCGACGATCGGGAAGCGATCGCACCCGAGAGCTTGGCGTCCGCCGCCAGACGGCTTGCGCGGGCGGCCGAGTCCGCGGGCCTCGCGCCGATGGTCGAGAGCACCGGCGGCGACGGGATGCACGTGTGGCTCTTCTTCGAGCCGCGGCTGCCCGCAGCGGAAGCGCGCGCAGCGCTGCGCGAGATCGTCTGCCGCGCGGGCCCGCTGCCACCGTCGGTCGCGCTCGAGATCTTTCCCAAGCAGGACCGCCTCACGGGCAAGGGGCTCGGCAACCTGATCAAGCTGCCGCTCGGCGTTCACCAGGCGACGATGCGGCGCTCGGTGTTCCTCGCATCAGACGGAAGCGTCCTCCCCGACGAAGACGCGCTCGCGCGGATCCGCTTCTCCGATCCCGAGGCGGTGCGCGCTCTTCTGCGCGCGAAGGTCGTCCCGCTCCGCGCCGACGACGCGGCGGCGCCGGCGTCGGCCGTCCGCGGCGAAGCGACTGCGCGCGACGACGGCTCACGTCCCGGTGCGACGCGGATGGCCGCGGAGACGGGACCTCGCGCGCTCGCCGAGGCGCTCGCGTCGATCGAGCCGGGCCGCGAGGCCGAGCGCGCCGTCGACGCGGTGCTCGCCGGGTGCGCCGTCCTGCGGGAGCTCTCTCGCCGCGCGTTCGAGGATCCGACGCTCCCTTCCGATGCCGCCCGCGCGCTGGTCTACACCGTTGGGCTCATCGGACGCCGGAACGAGCGCATCGAGTCGATGCTGCGCGCGGCCGGCGTCAGCAGCAAGGAGCTCGATCGGGTGCGCTGCGGATTGCAGGCGCCGATGGGCTGCCGTCGTCTGAAGGAGCTGTTTGCGCCCTTGGCCTCCGCGTGCGCGTGCCCGCGCCCGTCCGATGGCCTGTACGCGACACCCGTGCTGCTCGCTTTCGAGCGGTTGCCGCGGCCCGGGCCGCGGCGTCCCGTGCCCGCGTCCGATGCTGCGCTGGTCGAGGGGCCGTGGCAGCCCGCGCCGCACGACCTCGAGCAGCGGCTCGAGCGCATCGAGCAAGCGGTGCGGCGGCTTCTCGAACGCATCGAATGAAGACCGTGTACGTCACCGAGCCCGGTGCCGTGGTGCGCCGGAGCGGTCCGGTGCTGCAGGTCTGGGTCAAGAGCGAGATGCGCGCCGAGCTGCTGGTGCACGACCTCGATCAGCTCGTGCTGATGGGCAACATCATGCTGACGCCGGCGGTGCTCGACTTCCTCATCCGCGAGCGGGTCGACACCGTGTTCCTTTCCTTGCACGGCCGCTACCGCGGTCGGCTGATGCACGAGCACTCGAAGAACGTCGCGCTCCGCTTGGCGCAGTATCGGCAGCTGCAGGATCCGGCGGTCGCGCTGGCGGCGGCGCGCGACATCGTCCGTGGGAAGATCGCCAATGCGCGCACGTTCCTTCTGAAGGCGGCGCGACGCCAAGGAGGCGACGAAGAGCTCGAGCGTGCGAGCGTGCGGCTCGACGCCATGGCGAGCCGCGTCGACGAGATGGAGACGCTCGACCAGATCCGCGGCTGCGAGGGGCGTGCTTCGGCGGTCTACTTCGGGGTCTTCGCCCGGCTGCTGCGCAATCCGGAGTTCTCGTTCACCGAGCGCAACCGCAGGCCGCCGCTCGACCCGGTCAACGTCCTGCTGTCGCTCGGCTACACGTTGCTCGCCAACGCGGTCGAGACCGCCGTGCAGATCGTGGGACTCGACCCGTACCTCGGCGCCTTGCACGAGATCGCGTACGGCCGGCCCTCCCTGGTCTGCGATCTGATGGAGGAGTACCGCCCGGTGATCGTCGACCCGATGGTGGTCGCGTGCATCAATCAAAAGTCCTTCAAGCGGGAGGATTTCGAGGGTGGGGAAGAGGGCGAGCCGGTGCGCTTCCGGCGGGATGCGCTGCGCTGGTTCGTGGAGCTCTTCGAGCGCAGATTGCGCACTCGGATCGCGTATCCGCCGCGCGGTCTCAGGCTGACCTGGCGTCAGGTGATCGAGGAGCAGGCGCGCTCGTTCGCGCGCTTCGTGCTCGGCAGCGAGCCGCGCTACGCGCCGATGCTCGTCCGGTGACCGAGCTTTCGGCTAGTGCCCGACGTCCGGGTTCGTCGACGGCGCCGGAAAGATCTCGAGCTCGTTGTCGCGCAGCGCTTCGGAAGCGGACTGGAGGAAGTCCGGAACGTCGTCGACGAAGTCGGCCGAGACGGATTCGACCGAACCGTCCTGGTCGATGAAGATCACGGTGGCTACTCGCTGCTTGCGCAGGTACGCATCCTCGAGAATCTTGATCCAGTCGCTCAGTTCCTTCTGCGGATCGTATTCTTCCATCGTTTACCTGCCGAAGAGGCCATTCCTCGCGAGCACGCTCGCGGGACTGGCGTGCCTCAAGGTAGCCACTCTACCCGATGATGCAGGAAGCGTGACTCCGGGGTGGGGCGCTTTGCCGACGTCGACTCGCGCGCAAAGGGCTTGACGAGTCGTCTCGAGCAACGGAGGCACCCAAGACCGGGCCAGGACGACCATGCTGGATCATCCAACCCGGGATTTGCCCAAGATACCAGCCCCCTAGTCCGTAAACCACGTCTCGTAGATCCCGTTCCCTCCCCATTGCACGAACGTCGAACCGTTCCGAGCCCCTGCGATCCGTCCCGACAGGACGCGCTGATGGGACGCTTCGCCGCGCGCGGGATTCACCACGCCACGCACGACGTCGCTCGCCGAAGCGGCAGTGCTTGCGGAAGAGCCACCCGATCGCACGGTCGTTGACGGCGTCCCGGGCGCGGCATAGCGATGCGCCATGCCGACGGACTTCACCTTCGACGTCCCCGAGCACTTCAACTTCGGCCGCGACGTCGTCGACCGGCTCGCCGCCGACCGCGGGCGCGTCGCGCTGTACTTCGAGGACGAGAGCGGGCGGAGCGCGCGCTACACCTTCTGGGACTTCTCGCGCACCTCGAACCGCATCGCGAACCTGCTCGCCGCGAACGGCGTCGGACGCGGCGACGCGGTGCTGGTCATGCTGCCGCGCCTGCCGCAGTGGCACGCGTCGATCGTCGCCGGGCTGAAGCTCGGCGCGCTGGTCATCCCGTGCACCGCGGCGCTGCGGCCGAAGGACGTCGAGTACCGCGCACAGCACTCGAACGCGCGCGCGATCGTGACGACGCTCGAGGGCGCGGCGGTGGTCGAGCAGGTGCGCGAGCGCTGTCCGAACCTGGCCGTGCGGGTCGCGTTCTCGGGGCGTCCGCTCGGCTTCGAGCGCGCGTCCGGCGAGCCGTCGGGCGTTCCCGACGGCTGGATCGACGCCGACCGCGAGCTCCCGCGTCAATCACAAGACTTCGCCGTCGCCGACACGGCGTCTGCCGATCCGGCGCTCTGCTACTACACGTCGGGCACCACCAAGGACCCGAAGGCGGTGCTGCACTCGCACGCCTACACCTGGTGCCAGCGCTTCACCGCGCGCTTCTGGCTCGACGCGCGGCCCGACGGCCTGCACTGGACGACCTCCGACACGGGCTGGGCGAAGGCCGCCTACGGCGTGCTGTTCGGACCCTGGGGCGTCGGCGCGCCGACCTTCATGTACAACGGTCGCTTCGATCCGGTGCGCGAGCTCGAGCTGCTCGAGCGCTACCAGGTGACGACCTTCTGCGCGCCGCCGACCGAGTACCGGATGCTCGTCAAGCAAGACCTCGGGCGCTTCGACCTCTCGCACCTGCGGCACTGCACCGGCGCCGGCGAGCCGCTCAACCCGGAGGTGATCCGCGTCTGGCACGAGCGCACCGGGCTCTGGATCCACGACGGCTACGGGCAGACGGAGTCGATCTTGCTGGTCGCGAACCTGCCGGGCATGACGATCCGCCCGGGTGCGATGGGCCTGCCGTTCCCGGGACACGACGTCGCCGTGGTGCGCGACGACGGCAGCGAGGCGGCCGTCGGCGAGGTGGGCGACATCGTCGTGCGCAACCGTCCGCCGAGCCTGCTTCTCGAGTACTGGAAGAGCCCAGAGGAAACGTCCTTCGTCTTCCGCGACGGCCTCTACTGGACGGGCGACCGCGGCTACCGCGACGAGGACGGCTACCTGTGGTTCGTCGGCCGCGCCGACGACGTCATCATCTCGGCGGGCTACCGGATCGGGCCGTTCGAGGTCGAGAGCGCGCTGCTCACGCATCCCGCCGTGCTCGAGTCCGCGGTGGTCGCGAAGCCGGATCCCGACCGCGGCCACGTGGTGAAGGCGTTCGTCGTGCTGCGCGAGGGCGTGGTCGGCAACGAGGCGCTCGTCGACGAGCTCAAGACGCACGTCAAGAATACGACCGCTCCCTACAAGTACCCGCGCGAGATCGAGTTCGTCACCGAGCTGCCGAAGACGGTGAGCGGCAAGATCCGCCGTGCCGAGCTGCGCAAGCGCGAGGAAGAGCGCGCCGCCAAGCGCTGAATCTCACGACCGTAACGACGCGCAGGGCCGCGTACCACTGGCGTCGCGCGCGCGGACTGTTATCCGCGTGCGGAATGTCCGAGCAGGGGTTTCAGCTGGGGCTCGCGCGGCCGCGCCGCGAGAACGAGCGCCTCGAGTCGAAGGCGTGACGGCCGAGCGCCGTCAAGGGCGCGGCGTCAAGGATACGGCTGCTTGGGCTTGCCGCCGTAGCCGTACACCGAGCTCTGGGCCGAGTTGCGCCAGGACAGGACCGAGGCGAGCGTGGTCTCGATGTACGCGCCGTTCATCACGTAGAGGTATGCGCCCAACGCGCCGAGGACCACACCGTACAAGAATGTTTTCATGGGCGAGTTCATCTTTCCCGGCGTGCTCCGCGCACGCTCTATTTTGCGTATCGGCGGTGGTCCGAGATCGCTCAAGAGAGTGTCACCGATGACACACTCGAGCCCCGTGCGTTTTGCGTCCGACCGCCGGTCGTTATGGTGGCGCGGATGAGTACGATCGCGATCCTGGGCGGCACCGGTGCGCAGGGAATGGGACTCGCCCTGCGTCTTGCGCAAGCCGGTGAGAAGCTGGTGATCGGCTCGCGCGTCGCCGAGCGCGCGCGCGACGCCGCGGCCAAGGTGCGCGCCGCCGTGCCGGGCGCCGAGGTCGACGGGCGCGAGAATCTCGAGGCGGTCACGCTCGCTTCGCGTGTCATCATGACGATGCCGGTCGAGGGCCTGAGCGCATTCCTCGAGCGCGCCGCAGGTGACCTCGCCGGACGGCTCGTGATTGACGCCATGGTGCCGCTCACCGTGCGTCGCAAGGTCGCCGAGCTGACGCCGGTCGACGACGTTCCTTCGGTGAGCGAGCTCGTGCAGCGCGCGGCGCCGGAGGCGCGCGTCGTGTGCGCCTTCAAGAACGTGCCGAGCGACGCGCTGCAGGACTTGACACGGTCTCTCGAGGGCGACGTGCTGCTGTGCGGCGACGACGACGCGGCGCGCGCCGAGGTCGCGGCCCTGGTCGAGCGGATGCCCGGCCTGCGGGCCGTCGACGCGGGTCCGCTACGCCTCGCCCGCTACGTCGAGGGCATCACGGCGCTGCTGGTCAGCCTCAACATCCGGCACAAGGCGCTGACTTCGATCGCGATCGTCGGTCTCGAGCGCTGAGCTTCATTTTTCAGCGTTTCCCCGGCTTGACGACGCGTTTTGCAGCATTATCAGCCCTGCTGCTTAAAGACCGGGCAACATCCGACCGACTTGCTGCTCGGAGCCGCACGTTGCGCGGCAGGAACACGGAGGAGGAAATGCGTTTGGGTTTCGTTCGAGTTCTGAGTGTTTGCGCGCTGCTCGTGGCGGCTGCCACCGCGCACGCGGAGGAGAACCAGTTCAACCGTCCGGGCGCGTTCGTTGGGCTCGGCGGTGTGTACGGCGTGTCGGCGTTCCAAGGGTCGGCGCGTGATCTCTTCGGCAACAGCCTCGGCTTCCAGGCCCGCGGAGGCTACCGTTTCAACGAGATCTTCGCCGTCGAGGGCATCTACGAGTACATGGACAACTTCGGCGTGAAGGGTGTCCGTGACGCGAGCATCTGGACCAACAATCTGACGGCGAACGGCAAGCTCATCCTGCCGCTCGATCGCTTCCAGCCCTACCTCTCGGGTGGCGTCGGCTTCCTGAACGCCGAGCCGCACGGCAAGGGCGACGGCCAGTGGGCGTTCGCGGGCCGCTTCGGTGGCGGCACGGACGTCGCGCTCACCGAGAACATCGCGCTCTACCTCGACGCGTCGTACGTCATCCCGGCGGGCGGCGGTGCGATCAGCAACGTCCAGTACTTCTCGTTCGGCTGGGGCGGCAAGTACCTGTTCTAGGATCGAGATCCCGTACTCTACTCTGAAGGCACCTAGACGGCGCACGGGGCGATCGCCTCGTGCGCCGTCGTGTTTTCTTGACGCGGCGGCGGGCTAGCGTGCTCGCGCCGCGTCGCCCACGACCGCGCGCACGCGCGCGTCGTGATCCGCGGCGAGACGGCTGCGCAGCTCTGCGGCGTCGTCCGTGAGCTGCGGCTGCTCGGCGACGATCGCGGCGGCGTAGGCACGCAGACGCCAGTCGCGCGCCCGCGACAGCGTCTCGAGCGCATTCGAGGCCTGCGCTCGAGTCGCGTCGTCGAGCGTGCCCGCGGCGAGAGCGCGACGCGCCTCCTCGACGACGGCGAGCATTGCGTCGTCCTGTGCGCCGTCGTCGTGTGCGTCGTTCGCGTCGCCGTTGCGTGCGCTGCTGGTCGTCGCGAGCGAAGCGTCGCGCGCGCGCACCACGTCCACCGCCTCGCGCGGCGCGCGCCGATAGAGGTAGCGGACGAGCCCGACCGACGTCGGCGCGTCGCGCTCGGCGAGCAGCGCACGCATCTCGTCGAGCGCGACCGCATCGAGCAGGTTCTCGAGCTGGGCGCGCAGCGCCGGATCGGCCGCGTCGAGCTGCGGCTCGACGGCGCGCAGGATCTCGCCGTCCGAGATGCCGAGGCGGCTGACGATCACCGCGGGCGCCATGCCCGCGCGCTCGCCCTCGGCTTCGAGCAGGAAGAGCGCGAGCTGCGGCACGAGCTTCGTGCGGTCCGCGGCGCCGAGCTCGGCGAGCGCCGTCGCGAGCTGTTCCTCGCTGCGCGCCTGGGCGACGGCCGCGATGCGCGCCTGCAGCGCGGCGTCGCGCTCGAAACCTGCCGCACGCGCCGGATCGCCGCACGCGAGCACTGCGGCGAGCGCGCCGACCAGCAGCATCCAGCGACGCGTGCGCTTCATCGCGGCACCCTCTGCACCAGCGCGTCGCGGATGCCGTTGCGCACGTTCGCCAGGTCGTCGATGCCGCTGTGCTCGATGCCCGCTCCCCACGGGGTCGTGTTCACGTTCACGTCGACGTTCGATCCCGGCACCGAGTCGCCGCGGATGAAGAAGTCTTCACGCTGGTAGTAGTTGACGTGGTACTGCGTGCCGGGCGGCAGGCGACGCTCGGCAAAGGGGTTCAGGTCCGAGTTGTTCTGGATCGCGTCGATGTAGGCGGTGAAGGGGATGGTGAACGTGCCGATGCTGCCGGCGTTGTTCACCAGACGCTGCGCGAGGTCGTGCGTCGAGCCGCCCCCGTGGCTGTAGCCGAAGATCGACACGATGCCGATCCCGCGCTGCGACACCGCCCGCACCACTTCGTCGTACGCCGGACCGGCGCCCGAGCCGCTGACGTCGTCCTCGTCGTACATGTGCACGTCGTAACCCATCGTGTAGAGGTCGCGCGCGACGTTGAAGATGCCGTAGCCGGAGTTGGGCGGGTCGCTCGGCGTCTGGTTCTCGCCACCGAGCGCGATCACGATGCTGGTGAACGGACGGAACAGCGCCTCATCCGAGGCCACCGCCGGTCCGCCGCCCGCAGGCCGCGCAACGAGCCGAACCGTCGCCGGCTGCTGCGCGACGCTCTCGACCCACAGCGACAGGGTCGCCGTGCTCAGCGTCAGAACCCGCTCGTCGTTCGTCGTCAGCACCGGGAACGTCTTGCCGGCGTCAAGCCATACATTGACGTGCGGCGCGCTGCGCACCACCGCATACTCCCAGCCCGCCGGCACGGGAACCGGTGAGACCTGCAGCGTGAGCTCGACGAGGTCGTTCTCGTTCGCGACCCCGGTCTCGGTGGCGTCGGCGAGGCCGTTGCCGTTGTCGTCGTCGGTGTTGAGCCGGATGCCGGCGCCCGGCTCCATCTCCTCGGCGTCGGGCACGGCGCGACGCGCGAACGGCGCGCCGTACGCTTCGGTCTGCGGGCGGTACGCGGTGACGTCGATCGTGAACGCCGGCGGCGTCGGTGACGGCGTCGGGCTCGGGCTCGGCGTGGGCGTCGGGCTCGGCGTGGGCGTCGGCGTCGGCGACGGAGTGGGTGTCGGCGTCGGCGACGGGGTGGGCGTCGGGCTCGGCGTCGGAGTCTGGGTTGGCGTCGGCGACGGCGTCGGCGGCGCGGTCGGTGTGGGGCTCGGCGTCGGCGACGGCGTCGGCCCGTCCCCGAGCTGGCAGCCCTGGTCGCAGCCGTCGCCGTTCTCCCGGTTGCCGTCGTCGCACTGCTCGTGGCGCTCGATCCGGCCGTTGCCGCAGGTGCTCGGCCGGCACTCGACGCTCAGGGTGTCGCGGTCGACGACGCCGGTCGCGGTCACGACCTGGAGCGCGAAGCTGCGGCGGGCTTTCGACGCGCGGCCGGTGCGCGACACGCGCAGCGGCACCGCCAGCTCGACCGGCGCTCCGCACAGATCGGGCGTGGCGTTCGGCGTCCCGGCGCGCCAGAGCTTGCCGCGCCGGGTGACGGTCAGGCCGAAGCCCTCCGCCGCGGCGCCCTCGAGCGCCTGCACGGCGGCCGCGTCGGCCGCATCCCGCGGCTTCTCCGGGTTCGGCTTGCGCAGCTCGAAGGCGGTCACCGCGGACGGCGTGCACGCGAGCCGCGGGTCGGCGTTGTTGATGCAGAGAGACAGCGCGACCGTGCAGGACGCGTTGTCGAGGTCGGGGTCGACGTCGCAGCGCGGATCGCCCTCGAAGCAGACGGCGCGGTTGCGCGGCATTCCGCGCCGGTCGCGCTCGAGCTCGCCCGCGAGCCGCAGCTCGAGCGGGCAGTCGGTCTTGGGCGAGCCGCCGCCCGCGATGCAGGCGTTGGTCGGCGCCGCTTCCGTGCAGTCGCTCGCCCGCGCCTCGTGCGCGAGACCGGCGACGAGGAGCAGCGCGAGGACGCACGCGGGCGTCGTGATCGGCCGTCGGCTGACAGGAGTCTGGGGCACGCTGGGTCCGGGCTTCGTCGGGTTTGGCCGCCGGCTCGCGTCCGGTCGCGGGTCCGGCGGGCGCGCGCAATCTAGAGCGGCGGACGCGGGCTACGCAACCGCCAAGGCGCAGCGGCGCGGTCTCGGCGGGCGGTCGGTGTCAGCGGGCGCGGGCCTTGAACGCCGCGGCGTCGATGCCGAGGTCCTTCAGCTTGTCCTGCAGCTGCTGGCGGTACATGCCGATGTCGTCGGCCGCCTTCGAGATGTTGCCGCCGTGGCGGGCGAGCGCGTCCTCGAGGAACTGGCGCTCGAAGCTCTCGACCACGCGCTGCTTCGCCTCGCGGAAGCTGATCGGCCGCGCGGGCGCGACGACGCTCGAGCTGGCGCCGACCGCTCCCGAGCCCGCACCCGCCGCGAAGGCGCGCTCGCCGTGGAGGCGCAGCGTGACCGGCAGGTCCTCGAGCGTGATCTCGTCCCCTGACGCGAGCACCACCGCCTGCTCGATCGCGTGCTCGAGCTCGCGGACGTTGCCCTTCCACTCGTGCGCGAGCAGCGCGCGCATCGCCGCCGGCGACACCTGCTTGCGCGGGCGGCCGAGGCGGCTCGCCGCCTCGTCGAGGAAGTGCTCGATGAGCAGCGGCAGGTCGCCCTCGCGCTCGCGCAGCGCCGGCAGCACGATCGGGACGACGTTCAGGCGGTCGAACAGGTCCTTGCGGAAGCTGCCGTCGCGCACCTTGGCCTCGAGGTCCTGGTTGGTGGCGGCGATGATGCGCACGTCGACCTCGATCGTGCGGTTGCCGCCGACGCGCTCGAACTCCTTCTCCTGCAGGACGCGCAAGATCTTCGCCTGCGTTTCGGAGGCCAGGTCGCCGATCTCGTCGAGGAACAGCGTGCCGCCGTCGGCGACCTCGAGCTTGCCCTCGCGCGCCGAGGTGGCGCCGGTGAAGGCGCCGCGCTCGTGGCCGAAGAGCTCGCTCTCGACCAGCTCGCGCGAGAACGCCGCGCAGTTCACCTTGACGAGCGGCCTGGCGCGCCGCGGGCTGTTGTAGTGGATCGCGTTCGCGACCAGCTCCTTGCCGGTGCCGCTCGGACCGCGGATGAGCACCGTCAAGTCGCTGTCCGCGACCTTGCGGATGACGTCGAACACGCGCTGCATCGCCGGGCTCTTTCCCACCAGGCTCTCGAAGCGGTACGTGCCGGCGACCTGCTCGCGCAGAAGGCGCGTCTCGCGACGCTCGGCGACGCGCTCGAGCTCGCGCTGCACCTTGGTCAGGAGCGCTTCGTCGTCGAACGGCTTCGGGACGTAATCGGCCGCGCCGAGCTTCATGGCTTCGACGGCCCTTCGCTCGTTGCCGTGCGCCGTGATCATGATGACCGACGTGTCCGGCGCGGTTTGCTTGACGTGGCGAAGCAGCTCCACGCCGTCGTCGGGCTGCTTCAGGTCGAGGTCGGTGATGACCAGGTGGTAGGTCCCGCGCGCGAGCTTCGCGATCGCCTCGTCGCGCGAGCTCGCGGTGTCGGCCTCGTAGCCGCTACTCGCGAGGAGTCGCTGGATCGCGATGCAGATCGCACGCTCGTCGTCCACCGCGAGGATCGCAGGCTTCATGTAGGCGTCATGCGGCAGGTGCGGACGGTAAGTCAATCGCAAAAGGTGGTATGGACGCCGGATTGATCGCGAAACGCGTGCGGCCGGTGGCGAGCGGCTCCGGCGTCCGGCGTGACGGGCGCATCGCGCTGGCGAGCAGGGGAGAGCGCTCCGCCTGCTCGTGGAGGGGCGGGCGGTCGCGACGCGTACACGCCTCGCGTCTCTACCGGCTCGGCGACGGCAGGACGAGGGCCGTCGCGTCAAGCATCTACGCGTCCGTGCGACTGGAGGTGCGTTGCCATCGGTCGCCGCGCGCCGACCGGCGTCGGACGCCGCGCGAGCGACGATCGTCGGGTGCAACGTCCGTCATGCGCTGCGGCGCAATGTCGAGCTTGCACCTCGCGCCGTGCGAGGCGTGGTGGTCGCTCCCACGACGTACGCGGCGCGGTGGCCGGCGACGCCCGGGCGGCACGAACGTCGCTACGGTCGACGCGCCGTGGCTTCCGCCGGCACGGGCGCCGGCGTCGAGCGCCGGTCCGCGACCGCGTGCACCGCGACGTAGAACACCGGCACGAACGGGATCGCGAGCAGCGTCGACGCGAGCATGCCGCCGAACACCACCGTGCCGATCGCCTGCTGGCTCGCCGCGCCCGCGCCGCTCGCGGTCAGGAGCGGCACGACGCCCAGGATGAACGCGATCGACGTCATCAGGATCGGGCGGAAGCGCCGCCGCGTCGCCTCGACCGCGGCCTCGACGCCGTCCATGCCCTCGGCGCGCAGCTCGCGCGCGTACTCGACGATCAGGATCGCGTTCTTCGCGGCGAGCGCGATGATCAGCACGAGGCCGATCTGCGTGTACAGGTCGACTGGGAAGCGGCGGACGAAGAGCGCTACCAGCACGCCGACGATCGCCATCGGCACCACCAGCACGACGACCAGCGGATCGGACCAGCTCTCGTACTGCGCCGCGAGCACCAGGAAGACGAGCACGATCGACAGCGCGAAGATCAGGTACATCTGACCGCCGACGAGCTGCTCCTGGTAGGAGAGCCCGCTCCACTCGTACGCCATCCCCGCCGGCAGCACGCGCGATGCGAGCTGCTCCATCTTCTCCATCGCCTGCCCGGAGCTGTACTTGACGGGGTTCGGGACGCCGATCAGCGTCGCCGCGGGGTAGAGGTCGTAGCGTGTGACCAGCTCCGAGCCGAGCGTCCGTCGCACCTCGAGCAGGGCGCCGAGCGGCACCATCTGCCGGCTCTGGTTCGCGACGTAGAGCCGTCCGACGTCGCGGATGCTGCGCCGGTAGTCGGCGTCGGCCTGCACGCGCACCTGGAAGCTCTGGTTGAACTTGTTGAATTGATTGACGTAGGTCGAGCCGAGGTAGGTCTGCAGCGTCTGGAAGACCTCGTTGACCGGCACGCCGAGCGACTCGGCCATCGTCCGGTCGACGTCGAGGTAGACCTGCGGGCTCGACGCGCTGAACGTCGTGAAGCCGGTGCGCAGGAAGCCGGGCTCGTCCTCCGCGGTCGTGAGCAGGTCCTGCACGACCTTCTCGAGCTCGTGCAGACCGGCGCCGCCGCGGTCCTCGACCATCATCTGGAAGCCGAACGCCGCGCCGAGGCCGGGGATCGGCGAGGGCGGCAGCACCGCGAAGCTCGCTCGACGCACGTCGCCGAGGCGCCTCTGCAGGTCGGCCATGATGCTCGCCTGCGTGACGCCCGCGGGACGCTGGTCCCAGTTCTCGTAGACGACGAAGGTCGTGAGGTAGTTGGCGCGCTTCGCGGAGTCGAGCGCAGAGTATCCACCGATCGACACCCAGCCCTTCACGCCCGGCGTGCCCTCGAGCGCGCGGTCGACGTCCTTCGCGAGCGCGCGCACGCGCGGCTGCGCCGAGCCCTCCGGCAGCTGCGCGACGACGATGCAGTAGCCCTGGTCCTCGAGCGGCATGAGCGACGTCGGATAGAGCGCGAACAGCGCGCCCGCCGTGCCGACGAGCGCGAAGAACGCCGCGACCATCGTGCCCGGACGCCGCACCATCCAGCGCACGATCGCGACGTAGCGCGCCTCGACGGCTTCGTAGACGCGGTTGAAGCCGCGGTAGAAGGCGTTCGGGCGATGATCCTTCGGGATCGGCTTCAGGTAGAGCGCGCACTGCGTCGGCTTGAGCGTCAGCGCGTTCATGGCGCTGATGATCGCCGTCGCCGCGATGACGAGCGCGAACTGGCGGAACATCTGTCCCGTGATCCCGGGCAGGAAGGACGCGGGCAGGAACACCGCGGTCAGCACCAGCGTGATGCCGAACACCGGACCGGTGAGCTCCTTCATCGCCTGGATCGCCGCGTCCTTCGGCGTGAGCCCGCGCTCGATGTGGTGCGACGCGTTCTCGACGATGACGATCGCGTCGTCGACCACGATGCCGATCGCGAGGATCAGCGCGAAGAGCGTCATCAGATTGACGGTGAAGCCGAGCAGCGCCATCGCCGCGAAGGCGCCGATGATCGTCACCGGCACGGTCGTCGCGGGCACGAGCGTCGCGCGCAGGTTCTGCAGGAAGACCAGGATGACGATCAGCACCAGCACGCCGGCTGCCAGCAGCGTCTGGTAGACGCCGTCGATCGACTGCTCGATGAACAGCGTCGTGTCGTAGAGCGAGGTGTACTTCAGCCCCTCGGGGAAGCTCTCCGCGAGCTTCGCCATCAGCGCCTTGGTGTCGGCGGCGACGTCGAGCGCGTTCGCGCCCGGCAGCGCGAAGATCGCGAGGTGCGCGGCCGTCTTGCCCGACAGCCCGGAGAAGATCGAGAACACCTGCTGTCCGAGCTCGACGCGCGCGACGTCCTTGACGCGCACGATGCGCGCGCTCGGTGAGGTGTCGCGCGCCGACTCGATCTGCGACGCCTGCGTCGACGGTGCCTTCGAGGTGACGATGATGTTCTCGAACTCCGTCACGTCGGACAGGCGTCCGAGCGTGCTGACGGTGAACTGGAACACCTGATCCGACGACACCGGCGGACCGCCGAGCTGCCCCGCCGCGACCTGCACGTTCTGGCTCTGGATCGCGTTCTGCACGTCGGCGACCGTGAGCCCGAAGGCTTCGAGCTTCTGCGGGTCGAGCCAGATGCGCATCGAGTACGGACCGGCGCCGAGGATCTGTACTTGACCGACGCCGGGTAGGCGCGCGATCGGATTCTGCAGGTTGATGATCGCGTAGTTGCTGAGGAAGGTCGCGTCGTAGCGATCGTCGTCCGAGTACAGGCTCTCGATGAGCAGGATGTTGGTGCTCACCTTGCGGACGTTGAGGCCCTGCGCCTGCACCGCCTGCGGCAGGGCCGCGAGCGCGCTGTTGGCCGCGTTCTGCACGAGCGCGAGGGACGTATCGAGGTCGGTGCCGATCGCGAAGGTGACGGTCAGCGTGTAGCTGCCGTCGCTGCCGCTGGTCGACTCGAGGTAGATCGAGTTCTCGACGCCGTTCACCGCTTGCTCGATCGGGATGCCGACCGTGGTCGCGACCACCTCTGCGCTCGCGCCCGGATAGTTGGTCGACACCTGGATCGTCGGCGGCACGATGTCGGGGTACTCCGACACCGGCAGCGACAGCAGGCACACCGCGCCGAGCAGGATCGTCACGATGGCGATGACGTTCGCGAGGATCGGCCGCTCGATGAAGAAGCGCGACATCGCGGCGACTCGCTAGGCGGACGGCTTCGGCGCGTCGGAGGACGCGCCGGACGCGGACGTCGTGACCGGCGTCACCTTGCGCCCCGGCACCGCGCGCGACAGCCCCTCGACGATCACGCGGTCGGTCGGCGCGAGCCCGCTCTCGACGACGAAGCGCTCGCCGACCTGCATGCCGGTCACGATGCGACGCCGCGCGACGACGTCGTCCTCGCCGACCACCAGCACGTACTCGCCCTGCTGGTCGAAGCCGATCGCCTCGCCGGGGATCACGAGCGCGTCCTGCGGCGCGCCGACCGGGATGCGCACGCGCACGAACAGCCCGGGCAGCACCTTCGTCCCCGGGTTCGGGAAGATGCCGCGGACCTGCAGCGTGCCCGTGGTCGGCGCGACGCCGAGCGAGGCGAAGTCGAGGTAGCCCTGGTGCGGGAAGCCGTCGTCGTCGAGCGTGCCGAACTCCGCCGGGATCTTCTTCTGGGAGAGCGTGCCGGGCTCCTCCGACGCGTGCTGCGCGCGGATCGCGAGCACGTCGTGCTCGTCGATCGTGAAGTAGACGTAGAGCGGGTCGGTGTGGTCGATCTGCGCGAGGCTCGTCGGCTGTCCGATGCCGCCGACGAGATTGCCCGCGTCGACGAGGTGACGTCCGACGCGCCCGTCGAACGGCGCGCGCACCTCGGTGTAGGAGAGGTTGAGGCGCGCGAGCTCGAGCTGCGCTTGCGCGGCGGCGAGCGCCGCTGCGGCCGAGTCGCGCTCGTAGCGCCAGCGATCGACCTGCGTCTCCGGCGCGGAGTCTTCCTTGACGAGGTTCGCGTAGCGCTTGAGCTCGGTCTCGGCGTGCACCAGCGCGGCCTTCTGCGCCGCGACCTGCGCCTGCGCCTGCTCGAGCTGCGCCCGGTACTGGTCCTGCTGGATGGTGAAGAGCAGGTCGCCTTGCTTCACCATCGCGCCGTCCTGGAAGTGGATCTTCTCGAGGAAGCCCTCGACGCGCGCGACCAGCGTCACGGAGCTGCTCGCCGCGGTGTTGCCGGTGAACTCGAGCGTCCGCGTCACGGGCTCGGTGCTCGGCTGGGCGACCGTGACGCTCGGTGGCGCGGCGGGCGGCGTCTCGTCCTTCGCGCCGCAGCCGGCGCTCGCGCACGCGAGCAGCAGCGCGACGACGGCGCCGCCGGCGCGCGTCGAGCACGCTCGCATCACGCGCGCGCGACGGCGGGCCGTGTGCAGCCTCGATTTCGATGACGTCATTCTCGTTCTCGCTCGTCGTTGCCTTCCGGCGCTACCACTCGGGCAGCCCGACCGGCGGACGCTCGTCTTCTAGACCCGGCAGCCCCGGCGCCTCGGGCGCGAGCAGCTCCGGCGTCAAGAGCGTTCCCCAGTTCGTGCGCTCGGCCATCTCGTCGCGCGTCTCCTGCGGCACGAACGGCTCGCCCTCGCGAATCTGCCAGCCGCCGCCGAGCGCGCGATAGGTCGCGATCAGGCCGAGTGGGATCGCGCCCTGCGCCTGTGCGAGATCGTCCTGCGCCTTGAACAGGTTCTGCTCGGCCGTGAGGACCGTGGTGAAGTCGGCGGTGCCTTCCTTGTACTCGTTGATCGCGACGGTGAGCGCGCCGAGCGCGGCGTCGGCGGAGCGCTGCAGCGCTTGTGCTTGACGTTGCGACTCGAGGAACACCGTGAGGCCGTTCTCGACCTCCTCCTGCGCCTCGAGGACCTGGTTCTGGTAGGCGATCAGCAGCTCCTGCAGGCGCGCGTCCTGGACGCGGACCTGGTTCGTGATCTGGCCGTAGTTCAGCACGTTCCACTGCACCGTCGGCCCGGCCGTGTAGGCGAGGCTCTTGCCGGTGAAGAGGTCGCCGAGGCTGCCGCGGCCGATGTCCGACGACACCGTCGCGACGTTGCCGACCAGGCGGAACGCGGGCAGCAGGTCCGCCTTGGCGACGCCGATCTGCGCCGACTGGGCCGCCGCGGTGAGCTCGGCCTGTCGGATGTCGGGCCGCCGTCGCAACAGCTCGGCCGGGATGCCGACCGCCGCCTGCGCGGGAGCGACCGGAATGCCGTTTCCGCCCTCGAGAAGCGCGTCGGCCTCGCCGGGCGGCACGCCGAGCAGCACCGCCAGCGCGTTCTTGGCTTGACGAAGCTCCTGCGCGAAGGCCGGGATCGCGGCCTCGGTGGCGCCGAGCACGTTCTCCGCCTGGTAGACGTCGCGCTTCGAGACCACGCCGCCGCGCCAGCGGTTGGTCGCGATGCGCAGCGCCTGGCGCTGGCGATCGACGTTCTCGTGCGCGATCGCGAGCCGCTTCTCGAGCGTGCGGATCTGCACGTAGGTGCTGGCGACGTCGCCGAGCAGGGTGACGAGCACGTCGTCGTAGGCCGCGACCGAGGCGAGGAACGAGTCGTCGGCCGACTGCACGCCGCGCCGGATCTTGCCCCAGAGGTCGACCTCCCAGCCGGCCTGCGCGCCGAGCGCGCTCTGCCAGAAGGTGTCGTTGATCAGGTCGTAGGGGACGGCGAGCGGGATCTTGTTGTAGGTCGTGGCCGCGGTGAGCGCCTGCTGCTGCGGGTAGAGCTCGCCGATCGCGAGCCCGAGGCGGGCGCGCGCTTCGAGCACGCGCACCCCCGCCATTCGCAAGGTCAAATTTTGTCTGTATGCGGTTCCGATGAGGCGGGTGAGGACCGGATCGTCGAACACCTGCCACCAGTCCGCGTAGTCGACGCGGCTCGCGTCGATGCCCGGGTCGCCGCTCTCGATCCAGCCGTCCGCGAGCGGCGCGTCCGGACGCACGAAGTCCGGCCCGATCATGCAGCCGCCGAGCGCGAGGGCGAGGCAGCACAGCGCCGGGACGAGCCGGTGCCGGAGGTGTCGCGGCGGTGGCATGCTGCACTTCTTCCGGCGGACCATCGCCGCGCAGCCTTTAGCCGCCCGCGCGACGAAAAAGTCAAGCGCAAGGCGCGTGCGCCATGGCGGAGGAGGGATGGAGTCGAACCATCCAGCCCCCACGTAAGGGGCTCAGTCGGTTTTGAAGACCGCGCCCGACACCGGCCGGGTTCCTCCTCCGTGAGATCGGGGAACGTGATACACGCTCGGAGCCGATATGACGACGAACCAGATGTGGTACGCCCTTTCGCCCGCGGCCTTCGATCCGGCCTCGATCGACGAGGAGACGCGGCAGCTCAACGACCTGATCGAGCAGACGCTCGCCGCGTTTCCGCCGCTGAACACGCGCGACCCGGTGGAGGTGCGGCGCGAGCGCGAGGAGGGCAAGGGACCGTTCCCGCCGCTGCAGCTCTCACCGCTCGCGACCGAGCGTGAGATCCGAGGTCCCGCGGGACCGCTCAAGCTGCGCGTCTTTGCGCGCAACGAGCCGCGCGGCGTCTACTTCCACATCCACGGCGGCGGCTGGACGCTCGGCGGCGCGCACCATCAGGACCCGCTGCTGCTGGCGCTCGCCGACGACTGCGAGCTCGCGGTGGTGAGCGTCGAGTACCGGCTCGCGCCCGAGCATCCGTATCCGGCCGGTCCGGACGACTGCGAGGCGGCGGCGCTCTGGCTGCTCGAGCACGCGCGCGCCGAGCTCGGCAGCGATCGGCTGCTGATCGGCGGCGAGTCGGCGGGCGCGCACCTCTCGGCGGTGACGCTGCTGCGGCTGCGCGACCGTCGCGGTGCGACGGGCTTCGTCGGCGCGAACCTGGTCTACGGCGCGTACGACCTGACGTTCACGCCGAGCGTGCGCAACTGGGGCGAGCGCAACCTCATCCTCAACACGCCGATCATCGAGTGGTTCACCGACCAGTTCGTGCCGCGCGAGCGGCGCGCCGATCCGGACGTGTCGCCGCTCCGTGCCGATTTGCGTGGGATGCCGCCCGCGCTGTTCACCGTCGGCACGCTCGACCCGCTGCTCGACGACAGCCTGTTCATGCACGGACGCTGGCTCGCCGCGGGCAATCGCGCGGAGCTCGCGATCTTCCCCGGCGGCATCCACGCCTTCAACGCGTTCCCGTGCAAGCTCGCGCAGGCGGCGCACCGGAGGCAGGTCGAGTTCGTGAAGTCCGTGCTGGGGTGAGTCGCAGCCGGTCGGCGCGCGCGGCGCGAGGGCGGTCCGTCGTGCTCTCGCGCGCGCGCCGTTGGGGCACACCGTAGGCGCGCGGCCTCCGCGTGGCGCGCAGCGCTGCCCTACTGGTTGTTGCGCGCTGCGGCCGCGTCGCCGAGCGCGGTGAGCAGCGACGGCGAGAGCGCGGACTGGCTCTCGCGTCCCTCGGCGCGCGCGCGTCCGATGCCGCCCGGACCGGGCAGCAGGCGGTTGACCAGCGACAGCACGTCACTCGTCAAGCCGGGAAACAGCGACTGCGACACCGCCGCGATCTTCGCGGGCAGCGTCAGCACGACCTCGGCATCACCGCGCCGGCACGCGCGCAGGATCTGACGCGCGGCGCTCTCGGCGCTCGTCGTGAGCAGCGGCAGCGAGTCGCCGATGCTGAACCACGCGTACTCCTTGCGGTGCTGGCCCTTGAAGTCGGCGTGCACCGGGCTGCCGGTGCGCATCAGTCCGGGCGCGACGGTGGTCACGACGATGCCGTATCGCGCGAGCTCGATCCGCAGCGCGCGCGAGAGCCCGACGCTCGCGTGCTTCGCCGCGCTGTACGGCGCGAGGTGCGGCACGCTCAGCTTGCCGCCGATCGAGGTGACGTTGACGATCCGTCCGCGACGTCGCCGCTGCATCTCGGGCAGCACCGCGAGCGTCGTGTAGAGGTGCGCCCAGAAGTGGATCGCGAGCTGATGCTCGAAGTCCTCGAGCGTCATCTCCTCGAGCGGGCCGACCTCGATCTCGCCCGCGTTGTTGATCAGCACGTCGAGGCGTCCCCAGGCGGTGAGGACGCGCGCGATCATGTCGTCGACCTGCTCGCGGTCGGTGACGTCGCAGGGCAGGGCGAGGACCTCGTAGCCGCGCCCGGCGAGATCCTGCTCGGCGCGCTCGAGCTCGTCGCGGTCGCGCGCGCAGATCGCGACGCGCGCGCCGCGCGCGCCGAGCTCGCGCGCGAGCACCAGACCGAGCCCGCGCGAGCCGCCGGTGACGAGCGTCGCCGCTCCGCGGAAGTCGAAGCGTCGCGGCGCGAGGAAGAGCCGTCGCGCCGTGTACAGCCCCGCGGCGGCGAGCCCCGCGGTCACGAGCCGTCGGTTGGTGCTGGTCACGCCCGAAGCGGCAGCAGTCGACGTGCCAGACGCGACGACGCCCTCGGACGCGAGCGGACACCGGCGCGCGGTCGCGCGTCGCGCCTTTCGACGCGAGCGCGGCTTCCCGACTTTTCAAGTCGCGCGACCGGCGCTGCAAAAGCTTCGCTTCCGCGCCGCGCCGGTCGCGCGTCGGTCGTCAAGCGCTCTCGGCGGTCTCGTCGGCCTTCTTGCGCGCCGCGGCGGCCTTCTTGCCGGCCCGCGGTCGGCGCGCGACCGAGCGCTTCTTGCCGGCGCCACGCTTCGCGCGCGGCTCGCGCTGCTCGCCGCCCTCCTCGACCTTCTCGTACACGCCCTTGCCGACCCGGCGGATGAGCTTCGCGTTCTCCCAGCGGTTCAGGGCGGGGTAGACCTGAGCGCGTCCCTTCGCGGCGGCGCCCGGGTGCTTCATCACGTCCTCGACGCCGAAGCGCTTGGGCACGAAGCGAAGGACCTCGTTCCAATCGAGACGCTTGCCGCCCGAACGTCCGCTCGTGCGGCCCGGCGGGCGCCCGCGGCGCGGCGCGCTACCGCCGAACACCTGGCGCCAGGAATCCGCCTGCGCCCGCATTTCGGCGATCTCCGCCTGCAGCTGCTCGATGCGACGCTCGAGCTGCTGCACGACCTTCGCGGCCTGTGCGCGAACCGATCCCAAGAAGTCCCTCTTCCGACCACGCGGCATACGTCGCCTTCCTCGCTGAACGTGCGAGCTTCCGATGCTCGCACGGAGTCCTGTCCAACTACGCTTATGGATTCGAGGTCGAAGCAACAACCTTCGTGCGTTCGTCGTACGAGCTTTGGCGTACGAAGCTCCGTCCATATTTGCCCGAATTCGGCTCGTTCGGGCGCTTTGTTTAGGCTTCGACCGGATCCGGGTTGACCCGTCCGCGACGTTGGCGAAAAGCGTGGTCGCATGGCGCACGTCGGCGATTGGGTGATCGACTGCGACACGCACGTCACCGAGCCCGGCGACGTATGGACCACCCGCGTGTCGCGCAAGTGGGGTGATCGTGTGCCCCACTTGGTGCGTGACGAGCACGGCGTCGACCACTGGCGCTTCGGCCGCACCGAGCGCGTCGTGCCGGTCGGCCATACCGCGGTCGCCGGCTGGCCGGAGCCGTTTCCTGCGGCGCCGCGCAACATGGACGAGGTGCCCGCGGCCGCCTACGACGCGCGCGCCCGGCTCGCCTACCTCGACGAGGTCGGCATCTGGGCGTGCGCGATCTACCCGAACATCGGCGGCTTCGGGAACGAGAGCTTCCTCGGTCTCGAGGATCCGGCGCTCATGCTCGAGTGCGTGCGCGCCTACAACGACTGGCTGATCGAGTGGTGCGCCGCCGACCGCCGCCGCTTCATCCCGGTGATGGCGACGCCGTTCTGGGACGTCGACGCAGCGGCCGCCGAAGTTCGCCGCTGCGCCGCGCTCGGGCACAGGGCGATCCTGTTCACCGGCGAGCCGCAGGCGTACCGCCTGCCGTACCTCGGCGACCGTCACTGGGATCCGCTGTGGCACGCGGCGGAGGAGACCGGGCTGCCGGTGAGCTTGCACCTCGGCTCGGCGAACTTCAGCGACGAGTTCGCGATCGAGCGTCTCGCCGCGCACGGCGTCGGTCCGACGGTCGTGCGCTCGACCACGACGCTGTTCTTCAAGAACGCGATCCAGCTCACCGACCTGCTGATGTCGGGAGTGCTGCCGCGCCATCCGACGGTTCGCTTCGTGTCGGTCGAGAGCGGCATGGGCTGGGTGTTGTTCATGCTCGAATCGCTCGACTACGGCTTCGGCTACTCGCGCGTCGCGACCGAGCGGCCGGAGTACGAGCTGCGCCCGAGCGAGTACTTCCACCGTCAAGTCTCGGTGTGCGCCTTCTTCGAGGAGGTCGCGCCACAGCGTGTGCTCGACGTCGTGGGGGTCGACAACGTGCTGTTCGAGACCGACTACCCGCACCCGGTCTGCCTGTACGGCAACGTGCGCGAGAAGATCGACGCCGCCTACGGCGCGCACCCGTCCGAGGTGCAGCGCAAAGTGCTGTGGGAAAACGCGGCCACCTGTACGGCGTCGACCCCCCGGACCGCGCCTGGTCGGACTGAGCGCGATCCCAGCACGACCCCAGCACGACCCGAGCGCGACGGTCGCCGAGCGCGCGCCGTCGATCCCTAGCGCACTCGACGTCGGGCTCGCGATGGCGTGCGATGCACGCACGCCGAGCGTCAGAGCCGAGCGCACGTGTGACCCGGCTCACGCGTCAAGCGTCGGTCGAGCTGTCGTTTCGTCAGCGCCCTGTTTCGAGGATCTCGCGCAGGCGGGCGAGGCCGGTGTCCGACAGCGAGCCGCGCGGGCTCGTCCACAGCCGTCCGCTGCCGCCGCAGTTCGGACACGGTGTGTCGCTGGGCGTCCCGTCGCAGTCAGGACACGTCACCTGCTCGTAGCCGTGCGCGCGTGCGAAGGCTGAAAGGTCGAATGGGATCTGGGTCATCATCGCGGCAGTCGCGCGTCAATCAGTGTTGACGACGTGCCTCGATGTGTATTCGCGTGTCCGAAGATCACCGATGGACGGCGCGCGGTGTCGTGCCCGTGAGCTCGCGCCCACGTTGACGGACGACGTCGGTCGTTCCCGGATGCGAGCATCGTAGGAGTGAAACAAGCAAGAGCCGTTCACGTCGCGCGACAATGCGCAGCGACGCATCGAGCGCGTTTCGCAACGCGTTCGGCGATGATGCGCCGCACTCCCGAGCACGTGATGGCGCGCCCGCTGGAGCGCGCTCGCGCTCAGGCGGCCGGCGGCTCGGCGACGTCCTTGCGGCTCGCGATGCCGAGCGATTCCTCGGCGTCGCACTCGCGCTCGTACTCGCGCATGACCTCCTCGAACGGCCCGTCCGCGCGCACGCGTCCCGCGTCGATCCAGATCGCGCGGGCGCAGTACGCGCGCAGCAGCTCGGGGTCGTGCGACGTCATGACGACGGTGCGGCCCGAGTCGATGAGGTCGCGGAAGTAGCGGTCGGCGCGGCGCGCCCAGGCGCGGTCGACGTTGCCCAGCACCTCGTCGAAGATCAGGAAGCGGTCCGGCGTTTCGGAGAAGACGCTGAGCGCGAGGCGCTGCACCTGCCCGAGCGACAGATCCTTGAGCGGCGCGTGCGTCAGATGCTCGATCCCCGCGCGGCGCACGATCTCCGCGTGGCGCGGCGCGAGCTCGGCGCGCGTCATGCCGTGGATGGCGCCGAAGAAGTACACGTTGTCCGCGACCGACAGCTCGCTGACGAAGCCGACCGACGTGCTGAACAGCGGTCGCGGCCTGAAGCGCACGTCGAGCGTCCCGGTGCTGGGCTCGATGATGCCCGACAACATCCGCAGCAGCGTCGTCTTGCCCGAGCCGTTGCGCCCGATCAGCGCCGTGCAGGTGCCGGCCGCGATCTCGAAGCTCACGTCGCGCAGCACCCAGAGCTCGTCGCGCAGCCCCTCACCGCGCAGCAGCGCGCGCAGCGCACGCAGCGCGGTCCGTTGCGTGCGCGGGACGAGAAAGCGCTTGCCCACGTGCTCGACGCGGACGCAGATCTCGCTCACGTCCGCTCCAGCGCAGCGCCTTCGACGAAGAGGTACGCCACGTAGCCGAGCAGCAGAACGCCGACCCCGATCCCCATCGCGTGCGCATAGACCGCGGGGTGCGCGGGCGGACCGATGAGCAAGCCGCGCAGCGCGACCAGGAACGGCGTCAGCGGGTTCAGCCAGTAGACGAGAAAGCGCGCGAGCGGCGACAGGCTGTCGAGGCCGTAGAACACCGGCGTGACGAAGAGCAGCAGCCGCGACACCAGCGTCCAGATGTGGTCGATGTCGCGCGCGAAGCTGTGCACGACGGCGCCCAGCATGCCGACGCCGGTGACGAGCGCGACGAAGCCGAGCACGAGCGGAATCGCGCCGGCGAGTCCCGTCCAGGTGAACGTGCCGTAGTAGGCCGCGAGCAGCGTGCACAGCACGAGCTCGACGAGCAGCTTGTAGCCGTGGAACGCGACCTGGGCGAGGATCACGGTCTCGCGCGGCACGGTGGTGTTGAGCAGCAGCGCGCGGTTCGTGTGCAGGACGACGATCACGTAGCGCGTCGCGGTGACGAAGTAATTGACGAACGCGATGCCGAGCAGGAGGTAGAGCGGGTAGGCGCGCAGCTCCTCGCCGAAGCGGTTGCGGAACACGAGGTAGAGCGCGACCAGCATCACGAACGGCGCAACCAGGCTCCACAAGGCGCCCGCGATCGTGTTGTGGTCGGCGACCTTGAAGCCGATCCGCACGAGCTCGACGAACAGCGACCGGTTCGCCGGCGCGAGGACGGCACGCAGGCGCGCGAGCGCGCGCGCTCCGAGCCACGCCGCGTCGAGGCGCGGCACGGCGAGGTGCGCGTCCGGCCGCGTCGTCTGCAAGGGAACGGTCATCGAGGGGATACCGCGTCGCGCGGCGTGCTGATGTGCGGGAGCTCCACGGCTGCTTCTTCCTCGCGAAGCGGGCCGCCGCGAGTTTCCCCTTGCGACGGCGCGATGTAAAGCCCGCCTCGCGCGCGCCGCCGCTGCGCCATCCGTCCGCTCGATTTTTGCCTTGTGGCCCCAGCGATCGTGCGCGTCGCCCGACGGCGAGGCGCCGCGCGACGTCCCGGGGCATGGGCGTCGGCGCCGACATCCGCTACGCTCGAACGACGGGCGCTGCCCAGCCTCGCACCCTTCGCCGATGACGATCGCGCGCAACGCGGAAGCCCCATCGCTGCCGACCGAGCCCACTGCCGCCGCGTCGCCCTGGGCGCCGCTCGGACGCGCGCTCTTCCGCTCGCTGTGGTTCGCGTCGCTGGCGTCGAACGTCGGCACGTGGATGCAGAGCGTCGCCGCGGTGTGGCTGATGACCTCGCTCACGCCGGCGCCGGTGATGGCGGCGCTCGTGCAGACCGCGGCGAGCCTGCCGCTCGTCTTCCTCGCGCTGCCGGCGGGCGCGCTCGCCGACATGGTCGATCGCCGCCGGCTGCTGCTCGCGAGCCAGACGTGGATGCTGCTCTCCGCGGCGACGCTCGGCGTGCTGACGCTGCAGGGCTACGAGGATCCCTGGCTGCTCCTCGGGCTCACCTTCGCGCTCGGCGTCGGTAGCGCGCTGACCGCGCCCGCCTGGCTCGCGATCACGCTCGAGCTCGTGCCGCGCAGCGAGCTGCCGGCGGCGGTCGCGCTGAGCTCGGCGTCGCTGAATCTCGCGCGCGCCATCGGTCCCGCGGTCGGCGGCGTGCTGGTGTCGTTCGCGGGCGCGGGCGCGGTGTTCCTGCTCAACGCCGCGTCCTACGTCGGCGTGCTGTGGGTGCTGTTCCGCTGGCACCGCGAGCCGATGGCGACGACGCTGCCGCGCGAGCACGTCTTCGGCGCGATCCGCGCGGG
The DNA here is from genome assembly GCA_036563615.1 of Candidatus Binatia bacterium. Taxonomy (NCBI): domain Bacteria; phylum Candidatus Binatota; class Binatia (SeqCode); species Binatia bacterium. The sequence continues at coordinate 164,386 of DATCMB010000013.1, read as the reverse complement.
TCTTCGCTTCATGCGCCACTCGCCGGCGCTGAAGCGCATCCTGCTCCGCGTCGGGATGTACGTGCTGTTCACGAGCTCGCTGTGGGCGCTGCTGCCGGTGCTCGCGCGTCACCGCATGGGCGAGGACGCGGCGGGCTACGGCGGACTGCTCGGCGCGATCGGCGTCGGCGCGGTGCTGGGTGCGTTCACGCTGCCGCGCGTGCGCCATCGCCTCTCGACCGATCGCATCGTCGACATCGCGAGCATCGCCTTCTCCGCGGCGCTCGTGCTGCTCGGCTTCGTACCGTCGTACCCGGTCGCGTGCGTGTTGCTGATCGCGTGCGGGCTCGCGTGGATGTCGCCGCTCTCGAGCCTCAACGTCGAGACGCAGTCGGTCGCGCCGTCGTGGGTGCGCGCGCGTGCGCTCGCGCTCCACCTGCTCGTGCTGCAGGGCGGGCTCGCGCTCGGCAGCGCGCTGTGGGGCGTGGTCGCCGACCGCCTCGGCAGCGCGCTGGCGCTGCAGGTCGCGGGCGGCGGCTTGTTCCTCGCGATGCTCGTCAGCCTGCGTCTGCGGCTGCGCGACACCGCGCACATCGACTTGACGCCGTCGATCGCCTGGCCGCCGCCCGAGGTGATGCAGGCCGCCGAGTACGACGAGGGTCCAGTGCTGGTGACGATCGAGTACCAGATCGATCCCGCGCGCGCGGACGAGTTCCTGCGCACGATGCAGATCGTGCGTCGCATGCGACGTCGCGGCGGCGCCGCGCGCTGGGCGGTGTTCGCGGACGCGGCGCGCCCGGGGATCTACATGGAGTCGTTCCTCGTCGAGTCCTGGCTCGAGCACCTCCGCCAGCACGAGCGCATGACGATGACCGACCGCGACGTCAGCGAGCGCGCGCGCGCCTTCCACATCGGCACGGAGCCGCCGCTCGTCCGCCACCTGATCGCGAAGCTGCCCGTCGGCTGAGCTCCGCGGGTCGAGCGCAGATCAGCGGAACGCCGGGATCACCTTCTCGGCGAAGAGCCGCGTCGAGCGCAGATCGTCGACGCGCCCGAACATCGCGATGAAGTGCGTGACGCCGATCGCGACGTACTCGCGGATGCGCGCGATGACCTGCTCGGGCGTGCCGGCGATCATGCGGCTGTCGATCGTCTGCGCGGCCTCGCCGGTGTTGGCGGAGCGCTTCGCGAGCCGGCGCGCAAGACGCTCGGGATCGTCGTCGATCAGCAGCGGACCGAACCAGCTGCGCTCGATCTCGCTCGGGTCGCGTCCGAGGTCGGCGCAGTGGCGATCGAGCACCTGCATCTTGTGCTGCATCTCCGCGGGCGAGCCGCTCATGTTCCACACCGACGCGTAGCGGGCGACGAGCCGCAGCAGCACTTTCTCGCCGCCGCCGCCGATGACGATCGGCGGGTGCGGCTTCTGCACGGGCTGCGGGCGGTTGTACGCCTGCTCGATCCGGTAGTGCTTGCCGGTGAACGACGCGCGGTCCTCGGTCCACATGCGCACGCAGATCTCGAGCGCCTCGCCGAGCTGCTCGAGACGCTGCTTGATCGGCGGGAACTCGTAGCCGTAGCCGACGTACTCCTGCTCGTACCAGCCGGCGCCGAGGCCGAACTCCAGACGACCGCCGGAGATCTGGTCGAGGCTCGCCGCCATCTTCGCGACCAGCGCGGGGTTGCGGTACGAGTTGCAGCCGACCAGCGTGCCGAAGCGGATCGTGCTGGTCTCGCGCGCGAGCGCCGCCATCGTCACCCAGGACTCGAGCTGGTCGGCGCCCGGCGGGGTCACGACGCCGTAGAAGTGGTCGTCGAGCCAGACGGTGTCGTAGCCGAGGCGCTCGGCCTCCTTCCAATGCGCGGCGATCGCCGCGTAGGACGCGCCCTCCTGGGGCGTCTGGATGCCGAAGCGGACGCGCCGCTGGTTGCTCGTCGTTGCAGGCATGGCGGCGCCATAGACGAGAGCGCCCGCACCGGCAAAACGTCGGACGCGAAGCGCGGGTCTGCGAGCGTCGTGCGCGCTCGTCGCAGCCGTGGAGCTTTGCGACGTGCCGTGGACGCTCGCCTCAGTCCCGAGAGCGACGGACTGACGCGCGGCGCGGCAGCTCCGGGCGCGCGGCTCGCGCGCGCTCGCGTGACGCTATGTCCGCTGCGTGGTCGCTTGCGGGGGGCTCGAAACCCGGACAGTTGGCAGAGAGGAGTCTGCGTTCCGCGTCACCACGACCACCTCGTCCTCTCGCAGAACCCTCTCTGCCGCCCGTCTCGGTCGCACCCGAGCGGCCCCTCACATCCGCCCAATCGCCCACCCCGGGAGCTGCGCCGGGGTTCAGCAAGCGAGGTGCCACGCGGGACCCGTGATTTTCCGTCGTCCACACGTGCCGGAGCGGGTCGTTTGGTGGCGCCCCTGTCGAGATTTTGGCGCTCTGCCGCTGCGCGATGCTAAGTCCTCGACATGCAGCGGCCCAAGCGCGTGTCTCGTGACCGCTTCCGGGAGCTGGTCGCGGAGGCGATGGACTCGCTGCCGCGCGACATCGCAGCGCTGCTCGACAACGTCGCGGTCGTGGTCGAGGACGAGCCCGACGAGGAGACGATCCGGAGCGTCGGCCTCGATCCGGAGGTCGACACGCTGTTCGGCCTCTACCACGGCGTCCCGCTCGACGAGCGCGGCGCGAGCCACTGCGCCTTGCCCGACCATATAACGATCTATTATCTCCCGCTGACCGACGAGTACGCCGACGAGTACCACCTGCGGCGTGAGATCCGGCGAACCCTGGTCCACGAGATCGGTCACCACTTCGGCTTCTCGGACAAACGTCTGCGGGAGATGGGATACTGAGCTTCTCATTCGAGACCAGGGAGCGCGACCTCGACGAGATGTCGCGCGGCGGCGTCGAGCTGCTGGTGATCGGTGGCGGCATCACCGGCGCGGGCATCGCGCGCGACGCGGCGATGCGCGGGCTGCGCACCGCGTTGATCGAGCGCGGTGACTTCGCGTCCGGCACGTCGAGCCGCTCCTCGAAGCTGATCCACGGCGGTCTGCGCTACCTCGAGCAGGGCGAGGTCGGGCTCGTGCTCGAGGCCGCGCAGGAGCGGCGTCGTCTGCGCCAGATGGCGCCGCACCTCGCGGTCGCCGCGCGGATGGCGCTGCCGGTCTTCGGTCGCACCAGCGCGGGCCTGATGAAGCTGCGCGCCGGGCTCTGGGCCTACGAGAAGATGGCGCGCATCGACGCCGAGGAGCGCCACGAGATCTGGCGTCGCGACGAGACGCTCGACCACATCCGCGGGCTCGACGCGAACCGCCTGCAGGGTGCGGCGGTCTACACCGAGTACATCACCGACGACGCGCGGCTCACGCTCGAGACCGTCAAGTCGGCGAAGCGCGCGGGCGCGCTGGTCGCTTCCTACGCGCCGGCGATCGCGCTCGCGGAGGCGCCCGGGCATACCGTGACGTCGGGCAACGCGTCCTCCGCCGGTCGCGCGCTGCGCGTGACGGTGAACGACGAGATCGCGGGACGCGAGCTCGTCGTCGAGGCGCGCGTCGTGGTGAACGCGTCCGGTCCGTGGGTCGACGCGGTCCGGCGCCTCGGCGGCGACGTCGCGCCGCGCATGCACCTGACCAAGGGCATCCATCTCGTGGTCTCGCGCGAGCGGCTGCCGGTCGACGACATCGTCGTGATGCGCGCGCTCGACCGCCGCATGGTGTTCGTCGTGCCGTACGGCGACATCCTCTGGATCGGCACGACCGACACCGACTACCCCCGCGCCGTCGAGCGTCCGACGATCACGCGCGAGGACGTCGACTACCTGCTCGAGGCGACGAACCGCACCTGGCCGCAGGCGCGCATCACCCACGAGGACGTGCGCGGCGCCTGGGCGGGCGTCCGGCCGCTGCTGCATCAGGAGGGAAAGAAGCCGTCCGAGATCTCGCGCCGCGACGAGATCATCATCGAGCCGAACGGGCTGCTGTCGATCGCCGGCGGCAAGCTCACGACCTACCGCCGCATGGCGGAGCGCGTGGTCGACGCGGTCGTCGAGCGTCTCGGCTCGAAGGCCGCCGGGCCCTGCCGCACCGCCGACGTGCCTCTCGTCGAGGGCGAGACGCCGGTGCCGATCGTGCGCACGACGCTTTCCGACGCCGAGGTCGAGCACGCGATCGACGCCGAGTGCGCGCTCTCGGTGTGCGACGTCCTCGAGCGCCGCGCCCGCGCCAACCTGTTCGCGCCCGGCAACGGGCTTGCCGACGTCGAGCGCGTCGCGGCGATCCTCGCGCGGCGCCTGGGCTGGGACGAGCGACGTCAAGCAACGGAGATCGAGCACTACCGGGCGCGGGTCGCGGAGGACGTCGCCTGGCGCAGCGAGCGAGGAGCGGGACAGCGAGCATGAGTGACGCGACGACCATCGTCGAGACCCTGGCTGCGGCGCTGCCGCCCGGACGGGTGGTGACCGACGCGGCCGATCTCCGGGCGCACGCGCACGACTACTGGGCGCTCGAGGCGATCCGCGACCGCGGCCCCGAGCCCGCGCCGGCGCCACCGTGCGTCGTCTACCCCGAGTCCACGGACGAGGTCGCGCGCGTGCTCGCGATCGCCGACGAGCGCCGCGTTCCGGTCGTGCCGTACGGGCTCGGCTCCGGCGTCTGCGGCGGCGTGCGTCCGGGCCGGGAAGCGATTGTGCTCGACATGCGGCGCATGAGCGCGCTCGTCGACGTCAACGGCGACGCGCTCACGGCGACCGTGCAGGCGGGCCTCAACGGCGCCGAGTGCGAGCGTCTGCTCTCCGAGCGCGGCTTCACGCTCGGCCACTTCCCGCAGTCGATCGCGCTCTCGAGCGTCGGCGGCTGGGTGTCGACGCGCGCGTCGGGACAGCTCTCGACCCGCTACGGCAACATCGAGGATCTGGTGCTCGCGCTCGAGGTCGTGCTGCCCGGCGGCAAGGTGCTGCGCACGTTCCCCGCGCCGCGCGCCGCGACCGGCCCCGATCTGCGCCAGCTCTTCCTCGGCGCCGAGGGAACGCTCGGTGTGGTCACCGAGATCACGCTCAAGATCTCACCCAAGCCCGACTGGCAGCAGGGCTTCGCCGCGACGCTCGCGAGCTGGGACGACGGCATCGAGATCAGCCGGGAGATCCTGCAGGCCGGCTGGCGTCCGGCGGTGCTGCGGCTCTACGACGAGGTCGAGGCGCAGCGGAACTTCGGCACCTGGGTGCAGCAGCCGGCGCCGCTGCTGCTGGTCATGAGCGAGGGCACGGCGGCGATGACGCCGGCGCTCGAGGCGGAGCTCGAAGCGGCGCGTGCGGCGTGTCGCGCGCGTGGCGGCACGCTGCTCGGCGAGGAGCCGCTGCGGCACTGGCTCGCGCACCGCAACCAGGTGCCGTCCTGGGACGCGCTGCTCGCGGGCGGGCTCGTCGTCGACACGATCGAGGTCGCGGCGACCTGGGACCGCGTCCGCCCGCTGCACCGCGCGGTGACCGACGCGATCAAGGCCGTGCCGGGCATCATCGCGGCGAGCGGCCACACCTCGCACGGCTACACGACGGGCGTGAACATCTACTTCACCTTCGTCGGCACCGCGACCGCGCCGGACGAGCAGGAGCGCATCTACCGTCAAGCATGGACGGCGGCGATGGAGACGTCGATCGCGTCCGGCGCGACGATCGCGCACCACCACGGCATCGGCCGCGTGCGTCGCGACTGGCTGCCGCGCGAGCTCGGCGAGAGCGGCATGGCCGTGCTGCGCGCCGTGAAGGCGGCGCTCGATCCGCACGGCATCATGAATCCCGGCGTGCTGCTGTAGCGGCGCCGTTCAGCGCCGCTCCGTTCGTCGCCGCGCGGTCGCCCGGACGTGTCCAAGACGGGCGCGTCGATGCTAGGATCGTCGCTCGCGGAGGGGTGAGGCCGGGCGACCATGGCGACGTACGCGATCGGTGACATCCAGGGCTGCTGGGGCACGCTCCAGCGGCTGCTCGAGCGCATCGAATTCGATGCCGCACGCGATCGCTTGCTGCTGGTCGGCGACCTCGTCAACCGCGGGCCGAAGTCGCTCGAGGTCCTGCGCTGGGCGATGCGCAACGAGCGCTCGGTGGTGACGGTGCTCGGCAACCACGAGCTGCACCTGATCGCGCGCGCGCTCGGTGCTGCGCGCCGCAAGAAGCGCGACACGGTCGACGACGTGCTCGAAGCGCGCGATCGCGACGAGCTGATCGACTGGCTGCGCACCCGCCCGCTCGCGCACCGCGAGAACGGGCACCTGGTCGTCCACGCCGGCATCCTGCCGAGCTGGACCTCCGCGGACGCCGAGCGCCTCGCCGAGGAGGCCGAGCAGGCGATCCAGAGCCGCGACGCGGCGCGGATCCTCGAGTCGCTCGGCGAGCCGTCGCGCACGCCGTGGCGCGAGGAGCTGCGCGGCCTCGAGCGCCTGCGCTTGATCCTGCAGGCGCTGACCCGGCTGCGCACCTGCACGCGCGACGGGATTCCGTGTCTCGACTTCAGCGGTCCGCCGGACGAGGCGCCGCCGGGCTGCCGGCCGTGGTTCGCCGGCCGCAAGGAGAAGGACGTCACCGTCGTCTTCGGCCACTGGGCGGCGCTCGGCCTCTACCTCGGGCGCCACGCGATCGGCGTCGACACCGGCGCCGTGTGGGGCAACAAGCTCACCGCGGTCCGCCTGCAGGACCGCGCGGTGTTCCAGGTCGCGGCGCGCAGCTGACGAGCTTCGGCTGCGCGCTGGCGCGGAGCTGCAGCTTCAGCCGCGCGCGGCGGCGCTTGCGCGCTCCTGCGCGCACTCCTCGCAGGTCGCGACGTCGCGCCCCGGCGCGCCCGGCACGAGCTTCGGCAGCGCGTGCTCGAGCGCGTGCGCGACGCGGTTGCGCGTCGCGACGAAGACGCTCTCGTCCTGGCCCGCGGGATCCTCGATGTCGCCGCCGAGACCCGCGAAGTCGCGCAGCGTCATGATGGGCTTGGTGAGATCGCCGGTGTCGCCCATCTGCGCGCGCACCATGTCGACCTGCTGCCGCGTCATGGTGAGGATCAGATCCGCCTGGTCGAGCAGGTGACGGTGCCCACGCTTCAGGTCGCGCGCGACCGCGTCGGGCTCGAGGTGGATGTCGACGTCACGCAGCACGAGGCGCGTGTCGAGCGACACCAGGCTGCCGTCGCGCGCGTACGGCGCGATGCCGCCCGAGGTCACCACCACCGCGTCGGACGGCACGGCGTGGTCCGACAAGAGACGGATCAGCAGGTGCTCCGCCATCACGCTGCGTGACGTGTTGGCGTGGCAGACGAAGAGGACGTGCTTGTAGGGATACACGGGTCAAGCAAAAGAGGGCAGGGCACCCTGCGGCGCCCTGCCCTCGAAGCGTGCGCTGGGCGAGCGCTCAGAGCCCCTCGCCCAGGATGTCGGCCATGCTCTCCTTCTTGGTGATGCCCTTGGCGAGCTCCGCCTTGAGCGCCGGGCCGAGCTTCTCGGGATCCCAGGTCGTGTTGTTGCGCACCTTGCCGACGGTGTGCCAGCCCTGGAGCAGGAACACCGTGCCGCCGCCGACGCGGAACACCTCGCCGTGCACGTCGGCCGCGTCGTCGCTCGCGAGCCAGGTGACGAGCGGGGCGACGTTCTGCGGGCCCCAGACGTCGAACTGGCCCTCCTTCACCTCGGCGCCCATCAGTCCCGCGGTCGACGGCGTCGCCTCGACCGTGAGACGCGTGCGCGCGAGCGGCGCGATCGCGTTCGCGGTGACGCCGTACTTGCGCATCTCGGCGTCGATGATGATCGCCATCGCGGCGACCGCCGCCTTGCACGCGCCGTAGTTGCTCTGGCCGACGTTGCCGAGCAGGCCCGCGTCCGACGACGTGTTGATGATGCGGCCGTTCAGCACGTTGCCCTTCTTGTGCTCCTCGCGCCAGTACGCGCAGAGGTGGTGCGACATGTTGAAGGTGCCCTTGAGGTGCACCGCGACGACCGCGTCCCAGGACTCCTCGTCCATGTTGAAGATCATCCGGTCGCGCAGGATGCCGGCGTTGTTGACCAGGATGTTGCACTTGCCGAAGTGGTCGAGCGCGCACTCGAGGATGCGCTTCGCGCCCTTGAAGTCGGTGACGCTCTCGCCGTTCGCGACCGCCTCACCGCCCATCTTCTTGATCTCGTTGACGACCTCCTGGGCGGGAGTGTCGGTCGGTGCGCCGCTGCCGTCGAAGTGCGCGCCGAGGTCGTTCACGACGATCTTCGCGCCGTGCTTCGCCATCAGGAGCGCCTCTTCCCTGCCGATGCCGCGACCGGCGCCGGTGATGATCGCAACTTTCCCTTCGAGCAGCATGTGACGCAGACCTCCCTTGAAAGGTTCCTTCTTTTTCGGGCTAACGGGGATACACGGCGCGGTGCCGGCCGCCTCCGGACGGAGGGTGGCGAGCGCCGCAACCCGCTAGGATTGCCGTACCGAACTGCCTGCTGTCAACCGACGGTCTGCCGGACGCGACGGCAGGGGAGGTGGCGGCGGGACGGCTGCCCGAGGCCAGGCAGGACGGCGGGTCGAGGACCTGCCGCGGCAGCGGTCTGCGTGGTCTGCGTCGTCGTTACGCGGCCTTCTTGCGACCGGTCTTCTTGCGCGCGGGCTTGCTGCGCGCCGGCTTGCGGCGTCCGCTCTCGAGGCTGTCCTTCAGCGCCTGCATCAGGTCGACGACCTTGCCGCCCTTCGGACGCTCCTCGGCGGCCGCCTTCTCGACGTCGAACTTGGGCTTCTTCGCGATCAGCTTCTCGAGCGCCTTGCGGTAGCGGTTCGGGTGCTCGGTCGGGTCCCACTCGCCGGTCATCTGGTCGATCAGCGTGCTCGCCATCTTGACCTCGTTCGAGCGCGCCGCGACCGTCTTGACGCTGAGCTTCTTCGGGTCGCGCAGCTCCGAGACCATGCGCATGACCTCGAGCGCGAGCACGTTGCCGGTCGGCGTCAGCGCGGCGAGCAGCGGACGCGTGCGCATGTAGAAGCGCGCGACGCCGGCCTTGCGCGTCTCCTGCAAGGCGTCGCGCAGCACGCCGTACGCCTTCTCGCCGCCCTTCACCGGCGCGACGTAGTACGGCTTCTCGAACAGCAGCGGGTTCAGCGAGCCGAAGTCGACGAACTGCACGATGTCGATCGTGCGGTCGCCCTCGCCGACCTCCGCCTGCACCTCGTCGAGCTCGTCCTCCTCGACGACGGCGTACTTGTTCTTCGACACCTCGTAGCCGCGGACGATCTCCGAGTTCGGGACCTCGCGGTCCTCCTTGCTGCAGAACTTCTTGTAGCGGATCGGCGACAGATCCTTGCGGTGCAGCTGACGGAAGTGCACGCGCTCGGACGACTCGACCGCGCTGTGCAGCGCGACGGGGATCGACACGAGGCCGAAGGTGATGTGACCGGACCAGATCGCTCGCGGCATGCGCGCTCGCGACGCGAGATCCGTGCCAGCGCCAGGTCGGCGCGCGTCAGCAGCGGCGCGACGGCGCGCGCAAGCTTCCATGTCGCGCTCGGCGTGCGTCCCGCGCGCGCCGTGCAAGCTCGACGGGCTTCGCGTGTAGCTTCTACACGCTCGCTTGACGGATCTTCTCGCCGTTTTGCGCAGCCGGCGGCGCCACGCCGAGCAGCGCGCCGGTCGCGTGGAACCAGCGCACGGTCGCGGCTTCGTCCTCGAGGATGCTCTCGAGCAGCGCGCGCGTCTCGCCGTCCTCCTCGATCTGCGCGATGACCTCGCGGATCGGCGCGATCGCCGCCTCGGGCGACGGCAGGCGACGCATGAAGTCGGCGATCTTGTCGGCGTCGGAGATCTCGCGCGACGCGAGCCGTGCGCGCGCGGCCTCGCGGAACTTCTCCGGCAGCGTCGCGCGCGGCTCGCCGCCGATCTCGGCGAGACGCCTTGCCAGCAGACGTCCGTGCATCGCCTCGCGCTCGCGCACCACGACGAGCCCGCCGCGCACGCGCGGATCGCTCGCGACCGCGCACCACTCGCCGAACACCTCGCCGCCGAAGGTTTCGCCGGCGCGGAACTCGTCGAGGAAGTGGCGCAGCATCGCGCGCTCGCTGGTGAACGTCTTGTCGCGGACGCGGTAGGTGCGCGCCGGCGCCGCGGCAGGTGCCGCCCCGCCGCCGTTCTGGATCTCGCGCAGCTGCTCCTCGAACAGCTCGTCCGAGATCAGCCCCCGGCGGTACGCCTTCAGGAGCTGACGCAGCTCGAATTGCGGATCGACCTCGGGCATCGGCGACCTCGACTCCGCGCTGCGCGTTCCCGCCAGAAGCCCGAGCAGGGCGTCCGCCAGGCGCAGCAGGCAATGCATTCCCTGGTCCTCGGTCCTAGTCTTTCGGCCGAAGCCGAAGCAAGGCTTAGCCCGAGGCGGGATAGCGGCGCTGCAGGAAGGGCTTGACCGCGACCAGGAAGGCGTCGTTGCGGTCGCCCGCGACCTGATGTCCGGCGCGCTCGACGGTCGCCGCCTCGGCGTGCGGGATGACCTCGAGCAGCTCGCGCACGCCCTCGTCGCTCAGCACGTCGCTCATCGCGCCGCGCACGACGAGCGTCGGGCAGCGCACCTGGCGGGCGTCGGCGAGCAGCTCCTCGTGGCTGAGCCCCATGATGCGCGAGCGGTACTGGCCGTCCTGGTCCTCGACCGGTGTGCGGAAGAAGCGGTCGTAGTGCCACTCGAAGCGCCCGTCCGGACGCCGGCGGAGGTTGCGCAGCAGCGACTCCGGGCGGATCGAGTCCGGCGGGCGGTGCGGGTTGTACTCGCGCAGCGCCGCGACCACCTCGTCGAGCGAGCCGAAGCTCTCGTAGCGCGACATGAAGTCGCGGATGCGGCGCACGCCCTCGGTCTCGAGGCGCGGCGCGACGTCGACCAGCATCAGCGCGGCGCAGAGCTCGGGACGGCGCGCCGTCAAGTGAAGACTCACAAGCCCGCCGAGCGAGAAGCCGAGCAGCGCCGCGCGCTCGTGTCCGAGCTGCGGCAGCGCCTCGACGACGTCCGCCGCGAAGTCCCAGAGCCCGTACTTCTGCTCCGGCGACCAGTCGCTCTCGCCGTGGCCGCGCAGATCGAGCGCGGTCACGTCGTAGCCGAGCTCGCCGAGGTGCGCGCAGCTCTCCTCCCAGGCGTGACGCGTCTGCCCGCCGCCGTGCAGGACCACGATCGGCGCCCCGCCGCCGTTCCAGCGCGAGTAGCGCAGGGTCAGGCCGTCGGCGCCGCGCAGCGAGCCGACCGCTTCAGCCGGCATTCGGCTGAAAGCGTAGGACGACCTTCCCGTCCTCGACGTCTGCGATGGCGTTGCCGCCTTCGCTCAGCGGCCCGAAGAGGATCGCGTCGGCGAGCGGGCGCTTGAGCTCCTGCTCGATGAGACGCGCCATCGGACGAGCGCCGAACAGGCGGTCGAAGCCCTTCTCCGCGAGGTAGGCGCGCGCCGCCTCGGTGACCTCGAGCACGACCTTCTTCTCGGCGAGCTGCTGGTGGAGCTCGGCGAGGTTCTTGTCGACCACGCGGGCGATCGCGACCGGGTCGAGCGGGTTGAAGATCACGATCGCGTCGAGGCGGTTGCGGAACTCCGGGCTGAAGGTACGCTCGATCGCACCCTTCGCGGAGCCGGCGTTCGTCTGGCCCGTGAAGCCGATGGTCGCCGCGGTCAGGTCGCGCGCGCCGGCGTTGGTGGTGAGGATCAGGACGACGTTGCGGAAGTCCGCCTTGCGACCGGTGTTGTCGGTCAACGTCGCGTGGTCCATCACCTGGAGGAGCACGTTGAACAGGTCGGGGTGCGCCTTCTCGATCTCGTCGAGCACCACCACCGCGTGCGGGTTCTTGCGCACGGCGTCGGTGAGCAGCCCGCCCTGATCGAAGCCGACGTAGCCCGGCGGCGCGCCGATCAGGCGCGACACCGTGTGCTTCTCCATGTACTCGCTCATGTCGTAGCGCAGCAGCTCGACGCCCATGATGCGCGCCAGCTGCTTCGCGAGCTCGGTCTTGCCGACGCCGGTCGGACCCGCGAACAGGAACGAGCCGATCGGACGCTCGCCGTGTCCGAGCCCCGAGCGCTGCAGCTTGATGACCGACGCGAGCTGCTCGATCGCGTGGTCCTGGCCGTAGATCACCTTCTTCAGCTCGGGCTCGAGGCGCTCGAGCTGCTCGCGTGCCGACACCGAGACCGTCTTCTCGGGGATGCGCGCGATCTTGCTGACCACGACCTCGATGTCGTGCGCGTCGACGCGGTGCTTGCGGCTTCCCTCGGGACGGATGCTGTCGGCGGCGCCCGCCTCGTCGATGACGTCGATCGCCTTGTCGGGCAGGTGGCGGTCGTTGATGTGCTTCGCCGAGAGCTCGGCGGCCGCGACCAGCGCCTCCTCCTCGTACTTGACGCCGTGGTGCTCCTCGTAGCGGCTCGCGAGGCCCTTGAGGATCTGCACCGTCTCCTCGACGGTCGGCTCCTTGACGTCGATCTTCTGGAAGCGACGCTCGAGGGCGCGGTCGCGCTCGAAGGACTGCTTGTACTCGGGGTACGTCGTCGCGCCGATGCAGCGCAGCTCGCCGTTCGCGAGCGCGGGCTTGAGCAGGTTCGACGCGTCCATCGTGCCGCCGGAGGTCGCGCCGGCGCCGACCACGGTGTGGATCTCGTCGATGAACAGGATCGCGCCGGGCTTCTGCTTGAGCGCCTTCAGCACCGCCTTCAGGCGCTCCTCGAACTGGCCGCGGAACTTGGTGCCGGCGATCAGCGCGCCCATGTCGAGCGCGTAGATGGTCGACGCCTTGAGCGCTTCGGGCACCGTGCCCTCGTGCAGGCGACGCGCGAGCCCCTCGACGATCGCGGTCTTGCCGACGCCGGGCTCGCCGACGAACACCGGGTTGTTCTTGCGCCGGCGGGCGAGCACGTGGATCGTCCGCTCGAGCTCCGCCTCGCGGCCGATCAGCGGATCGATCAGGCCGGCAGCGGCGCGCGCGCGCAGATCGGTGCAGAAGGTGCCGAGCGGGTCGCGGATCGGGCCCGAGCCCTCTTCCTCGCCGGCGCCGACCTCCTCGCGCTCCTCGCCACCCTCGCCGCTTTGCCGCACGCCGCCCACGCCCTCGGGGTTGAGGCCGTGCGAGATGTAGCGCAGCACGTCGAGCCGGGTGATGCCCTGCTGCTCGAGCAGGTAGAGCGCGTGGCAGCTCGGCTCGCGGAAGAACGCGACCAGCACCGCGGGACCATCGATGGTGTTGCGCTCCGCGCTGAGCGCGTGCACGGCGGCGCGCTGCAGCACGCGCTGGATGCCGGGCGTCTCCTCGGGCGGACGGTGCACGCCCGGAGGCAGCGTCTCGAGCGCCTCGGCGAGGAACTGCTGCAGCTCGCGGCGCAGCACGCCGAGGTCGGCGCCGAGCGCTTCGAGCATGCGCGCGACCTGCGGGTTGTCGAGCAACGCCAGCAGCAGATGCTCGAGCGTCAGGTACTCGTGGCGGCGCTTGCGCGCCTCATCGATCGCTTGCCGGAGCGAGGCCTGCAGGTCGGCGGTGATCGACGGGGCGCTCATTCGGGCTCCAGCGTCGACAGCAACGGGAATTCGTGCTGCTCCGCCAGCTCGAGCACCTTCTCGACCTTCGCCTGCGCGACGTCGAACGGGTACACGCCCGCGACGCCCACGCCGTTGTTGTGCACGTGGAGCATGATCTGGACTGCCTCGGTCTCGCTTCGGTGGAAGACGACCTGCAGGATCCAGACCACGAACTCGCGGGTCGTGTAGTCGTCGTTGTGGAGAAGGACGCGGTAGAGCTTGGGTCGCTCGAGCTTCTTGTCGGTCCGTGTGCGGGTGACGACGCCTGCGTCGCCTTCGCGATCTGGTGCGGCCATCAGCTGCAGGAAAGGTTAGCCCGTGCTGCGAGCCGCCGCCAGCCCGGCGGGGGCTCCTGGCTCCCGCCGGCTGACGCTCATGCGTCGGCGATCAATCGCCGGCGATCACGGAGCGGTAGCTCAAGCGCTGGGTGTTCGGCTTCGACGTCTTGCGGACGCGGAACTCGCGCGTGCTCGCGTAGACGTCCGGGCCGACGTTCGCGGTGATCGTGATCACCGGCGGCACCTCGACGATCGGCAGCGTCACGTTCGCCGCCGTGACGTTGAGCCGCCAGAGCCCGTTGCCGCGCAGCGCGAAGTTGGCGCGCACGCGGCTCCCCGGTCCGAGCATGTCGCGCCCCGTGAAGTTGTAGCGGTTGCTGCCCGCGCGGCCCTTCCAGGCGCCGGCCGGGATCGTGAAGGTCGTGATCACCTGGTTCGGCGTGCTCCAGGTGATGGTCACGTCCTCGGTGTTGCCGAACGGCGTGACGAGCTGCGGGATCTGCGCCTTGAAGCGCCAGGCGTCGCGCGGCTTCACCGCGTTCTTCTTGTTGTAGTTGCCCTGGATCAGCCCGAGGCCGCCCGGGACGCGGGTGCCGATCGTCAGGCTGTCGCTCGCGGAGTTGCCGCTCGCGTCGGCGATCGTCACGACCGTGGAAAGATCGTCGCCGTCGATCAGCGGCGGCGCGCCGGCGACGCTGAACGAGGCCTCGAGCGTCCCCACCGTGCCGGGCGCCACCGTGCCGAGGTTCCACACGACGTCGGCGCCGACGAGCGTGCCGCCGAAGGTCGCGGAGCCGAACGTGAGCAGCGGCGAGAAGGCCTGCGTGACGGTCGTGTCGAGCGCCGGGCCGCTGCCCAGGTTCTGGTACGAGATCGTGTAGGTCACGTTGCCGCCCGCGACCGCGACGAACGGCGTCGCCTCGTGCTCGATCGAGAAGTGCGGCGCCGGCTCGATCGCGACCGCCGTCGGCGAGCCGAGCACCTCGACGGTGCGGACCGGCGTCGGCGAGTCGAGCGGCAGGATCGTCACCGTGCCGCTCGTGCTGTTCGCCACCACGGCGAGCGCGGAGTCCGGCGTGATCGCGACCCCGGTCGGGTTGGTGCCGACCGCGCGGGTGCCGATCACGGTCTCCGTGCCGGTCTCGATGATCGAGACGCTCGCGCCGAGGTCGTTGCCGACGACCGCCGTGCGCCCGTCGGGCGACACCGCGACCGCGACCGGGCCCGCGCCGACGCCGATCGTCACCAGCGGCTGGAAGTCGATCTCGCGGTAGACGCTCACCGAGTTGGCGGCGTCGTTCGTCACGTAGACCGTGCCGAAGCCGGCGGCGATGCCCTCGGGCGTGTCGCCCACCGACACCGTGCCGATCACCGTGTCGGTCGTCGTGTCGATGATCGACACCGTGTCGTCCGCGCGGTTGGTGACGTAGGCGAAGCCGCCGCTCGGCGACACCGCGACGGCGAACGGCTCGCGTCCGACCGTCACGCTGCCGACGACGCTGCTGCTCGCCGTGTCGATCACGGCGACCGTGCACGGCGGCGTGGGCGTCGGCTCGGGATTCGGCGTCGGCGTGGGGTCCGGGCCCGGCGTCGGCTCGGGCGGCGCCGGGCAGTTGGTCGACTGCACGACGTACGCCTTCGTGCCGTCCGGCGTCACCGCGACCGCGGTCGGGTTGCCCGGCACCGGGATGGTCGCCGACACGTTCGAGCTCGCGAGGTCGATGCGGCTCACCGAGTTGCCGCCCTTGTTCGCGACCAGCGCGAAGCCGCCGACCGAGGGAATCGCGATGCCGGTCGGCGCGAGCCCGACGGGGATCGAGTTCAGCACCTGGCCGTCGCTCGTGCGCACGACGTGCACCACGTTCGACGACTGGTTGGCGACGTACGCGTGCGGCTGGGCGCCGGCAGCGAGCGGGGCCCCGAGGAGGCAGAGCGATGCGATGCGGACGACGTCAAGCGTTCTCAAGATGTCACTCCCGTGCTGATCCGGGCCGACGGCCCGCAGTTTGTGCTTGCTAGGACGCGCGCAGGTTCCAGCCGCGTCGGTGCTCGATCCAGAAGTCCGTGAACGAGAAGGAGCTCGCGCCCACCTGGCACGCGAGCGTCATGAGCGGATGGTCGGCCTTGGACAGGTCGACCCGTGCGGCGAGCTTCAAGCGCCAGCGGTTCGGGCCGCTCCGTGCGAAGCGGAGCCGCTGCACGCCGCCGAAGGTTCCCGTGCCGTCGACGAAGTTCACGCCGCGGTTGTCGACGCGCAGGATGCCCGTCGGCACGGTGAACGAGAACACCTGCCCCTGGAAGTCGGTCAGCGTGCAGCCGATGGACACGCCGTTGGGCAGGTCCGAGGGGAGGTCGATGCCGCGCACGTCGAGGCGCAGCCGGTCGAGGCGCGACGGGTTGCCGATCCGCCGGATGCTGCCCGCGCGCCGCTGTCCGTGGTACTCGGGCTCGCCGAGGTCGGTGCGCGTCACGTCGAAGACGTTGTCGTGCGGCACCAACCCGCCGAGCTCCTTCTCCTCGCGGATGCGGCAGGAGTCGACGAGCACGCCTGTGAAGGTGTTCGCGTAGGCGCCGTTCAGCTCGAAGCAGGTGCTCGCCTTGATGATGCTGCCGCCGACGACGTGGTTGTCGTGCGGGTAGCCCCAGCCGTTGTCTCCCTTGAAGGCCTGGAAGTGGTAGTAGCCGGCGCCCAGCACGTTGTCGCCGAACACGTTGCCGTTCGAGTCGCCGCGCACCAGTACGGCGCGATCGCGGATGTCGTTGCGCAGGAGCTCGTTGTCGTCGCTGTCCTTGAGCAGGACCGCGGCCGTGTCGGAGTCGTCGATGACGTTGTCGGTGAGCGAGTTGCCGTGCGCGCCGATGACGTAGAGATTCTCGGTTTTGTTATTGACGAGCGTGTTGCGCCGAACCTGGTTGCCGTGCGCGCCGCTGCCGACGTGGATGCCCTCGTCGCGGTTGTCGCGCACGTGGTTGTCCTCGACGACGTTGTTCGCCGTCGCGTCGCCGAGCCAGATGCCGATCTCGTTGCTGAACACGACGTTGTTCGCGACCGTGTTGCCGGAGCCGCCGTCGATCTCGATGCCGCGTCCGAAGTTGCGGACGCGGCAGTTGCGCACCGCGGCGCCCTGCGCGCCCGACGCGTTGAAGCCGCGGATCAGCACGCCGACGGTGTCGGTGCGATCGCCGGGGCCCGCGATCTGGTGCCCCTGGCAGTCGACGACGCCCGCCGCGACGACGAGCCCGTCGCCGCTGCAGTTGTTCAGATTCTGCGGCAGCACGACCGAAGCGACGACGCGGTCGCCGCACTCGCACGCGACGGCGCCGCCGCAGTCCTTCGCGTGGGCGGCCGTCGCGCACACCATCGGCAGCGCCGTGGCGACCGCCATGGCAGCGAGCGGGACGCGAGCGAAGTCCATGAATTCCTCCAGTGCAGGTGCAGGTAGCAGGTTGTCCGAGTCATCTGGGTGCGCGTCCGTAGTAAACTCTGTCATGACGGACCGGCTGGTCCTGCACAAGAGGTTTTTCTTGATCTGACGCTCTCGCCATGGCGTCGCGACGAAAAAAAAGGGGCCGCGGAGTGATCCGCGGCCCCTGCCGTTCGAAACGATCGGCGGTGCTTACGAGCCGCCGGTCGCGACCCCGCGGAAGCCGAGCTTCTGCGTGCCCGCCTTCGAGCGCTTGAGCTGGAAGGTCCGGGTGCTCGCCACCACGTCGGTGCCGAACACGCCGCTGATCGTGATCTCGAGCGACTCCGAGATCGGCAGCACCGTCCGGCCGTGGGTCGCCGAGATCCGCCAGAAGCCGTTCTTCCGCTTCTGCATGCGGATCGTCACCCGGCTGCCGTCGGGCAGCGGCGCGTTGATGCGCCAGCGATTGGTGCCGGGCCGGCCCTTCATGGCGCCCGCCGGGACCTCGACGGTGTCGAGGATCTGCAGCGGGTTCGACCAGGTGATGGTCAGGCCGTCGTTGTCGAAGTCGTTCGGGAGCTGGAAGTCGGCGCGGAACTTCAGCACGTCCTTCGCGCCGCGGTTGCGCACGAAGTAGGTCGCGTTGTTCACGCCGAAGCCGCCCGGCACCCGGGTGCCGACCTCGGAGATGTCCGACGCCGTGTTGCCGGCCGCGTCCGTGATGGTCGCGACGTTGGTCAGCACGGTGCCGTCGGCGATGCCCGGATCGACGTTGAACGTCGCCTGGACCTCGCCCTTCGTGCCGATCGGCAGGTCGCCGAGCTCCCACACGACGTCGCTGCCGGCGAGCGCGCCGCCGCCGGTCGCCGACACGAAGGTGAGCCCGGCGGGCACCGTGTCGGTGATGGTCGTGTCGAGCGCCGCGGCGCTGCCGCGGTTCTCGTACTCGATGGTGTAGACCAGCGTGCCGCCGGCGGCGACCGGGGCGGGCTCGGCGGTCTTCGAGATCCGGAAGAACGGCGCCGGCGTGATCGCGACCGCCGACGGCGAGCCGAGCACCGGGACGGTCTGCACGGAGCCGCCGTCGAGCGGCACGATCGACAGCGAGCCGCTGGTGGTGTTGGCGACCACGGCGCGCGACGAGTCGGGCGTGATCGCGATGCCGGCGGGGTTGGTGCCGACCGGCACGGTCGCGCGCACGGTGCGGGTGCCGGTGTTGATGATGGTCGCGGTCGCGTCGCCGTCGTTGCCGACCACGGCCGTGCGCCCGTCGGGCGACACCGCGACCGACAGCGGGCTGCCGCCGGTCTGGATCGTCGCGATCGGCTGCAGGTCGATCTCGCGGTAGACGCTGACCGAGTTGCTCGCGTCGTTGGTGATGTAGATCTCACCGAAGCCGACGAAGATGCCCTCGGGGGTGTCGCCGACCTCCTTCGTGTCGATCACCGTGTCGGTCAGCGTGTTGATCACCGACACCGTGTCGTCGTCGCGGTTGGTGACCCAGGCGAAGGCGCCGTTCGGCGCGATCGCGACACCGAACGGATTGCGGCCGACCGTGATGCTGCCGACCACGCTGTTGCTCGCCGTGTCGATCACGGCGACCGTGCAGGGCGGCGCGGGCGTCGGCGAGGGCGTCGGGCCCGGCGTCGGCGGCGGCGTGGGCTCGGGCGGCGTCGGCGACGGGGTCGGCTCGGGCGGCGCCGGGCAGTTCATCGACTGCACGACGTAGGCCTTGCTGCCGTCCGGAGTGACCGCGACCGCCGACGGGCTGCCCGGCACGGGGATCGTCGCCGTCACCGTGCCGGTCTCGAGGTCGATGCGGCTCACGGTCTCGCTGCCCTTGTTGACCACGAGCGCGAAACCGCCGGTCGCCGGGATCGCGATGCCGACCGGACCCTGTCCGACCGGGATGTTGCCCAAGGAGACCCAGTCCGACGTGCGGAACTGGTGGACCACGTTCAAGGCTTGGTTGGTGACGTATGCCGTCGGCACCGGCTGCGCGGTCGCAAGCGCCGGCAAGAGCAGCACCGCAAGGGCGGACGTCACACGGCGGGCGAGGCTTGGCTTCGTCGCGTTCAAGGCAGCACTCCCGTGGTTGTCAGGGACACGCTCGTGGCCTCGCGGCCAAGCCCGGGAGGTCAGGTGGGGGTCTGGATGTCGCGGGTAAAGGGGGCCGTGCCCGCAGAGCGTGTCGCGTTGACGGACGCGCTGCCGCACAGCAAGGCATGCGCCAAGTGCAGTGCGGAAAATGTGCGCACGCCCAAGCATTTGCGCACGAAGTCCGCGTGACGATCGCGCACGATGTGGCGCGAGCGCATGAATTTCCTGCGCCGCGTCACACGACGTGGCGCAATCTGGGACGAATGCGCGGTGCGCGCACGCCGAGCCCCGTACTTCCGACCGGCCAGACGTGCGCCGTCAGCCGACGATCGGCGGCCGAAGAAAGTCGCCGACGCTCAGCCGAGCGGCCGCTTGGCGCGGCTCACGACCACGACCTCCTGGCCGTTCACCCGCACCCGGCGATGAAAGCCGTGCGACGTCGCGAAGCTCTTCACGCGCGCCGCGGCGGTCGCCTCGTGGAGCCGGCTGCGGCTCTCGCGCCACTCCTTCAGCTCCTTCTCGAGATTGCTCTGCATGACCGCTCCTGCCACCCCACCACCTCAGAGCCACGACGCGGCGCCCCGGGGCGAAGCCGCCACGTCGCCATCCGGAGGCTGGGCGCCTCCGGATCCTCTTCCCTCCACCACCGGTCCCGTAGAGAGGGTCTACGGGACACTACTGCATCCGGCTCTCAGCCGGCAAACGTCTCGAGAGACTTCGCGCGCGCTGGGTTGCGCAGCTTGCGTAGAGCCTTCGCCTCGATCTGGCGGATGCGCTCGCGCGTGACCGCGAAGCGCTGCCCGACCTCCTCGAGCGTGAAGTCCGAGCGCTCGCCGATGCCGAAACGCATGCGCAGGATCTGCTCCTCGCGCGGCGTGAGCGTCGCGAGCACCTTCCTCGTCTGCTCCTCGAGGCTGATCGCCATCGCGGCGTCGGCCGGCGACACGCTCTGCCGGTCCTCGACGAAATCGCCCAGCGCGCTCTCCTCGTCGTCGCCGATCGGCGTCTCGAGCGACACCGGCTCCTTGACGATCTTGAGCACCTTGCGGACCTTGTCCGCCGGCATCTCCATCTGCGCCGCGATCTCCTCGGGGGTTGGCTCGCGGCCGAGCTGCTGCACGAGGTAGCGCGAGGTCCGGAGCACCTTGTTGATCGTCTCGATCATGTGCACCGGGATGCGGATCGTGCGCGCCTGGTCCGCGATCGCGCGCGACACCGACTGGCGGATCCACCAGGTCGCGTAGGTCGAGAACTTGTAGCCGCGCTGGTACTCGAACTTCTCGACCGCGCGCATCAGGCCGATGTTGCCCTCCTGGATCAGGTCCAGGAAGCCGAGGCCGCGGTTGGTGTAGCGCTTGGCGATCGACACCACGAGGCGGAGGTTCGCCTCGATCAGCGCGCGCTTGCCCTCCTGCGCCTTCCACTCGCCGCGGCGCAGCCGCTCGATCGCGGCGCGCAGCGCGTCGGTCGACATGCCGACCTCGCGCTCGACCTGCGCTGCGTTCTGCCGCTCGGTGCGCAGGTTGTTGACCAGCTCGAGGACGTCGTCGGCCGGGATGTGCAGCGCGCGTCCGACCGCGACCGCAGTCGACCGATCGTTCGGCTTGACGCGGCGCAGATGACGCAGCAGCTCCGCCTCGTCCTTGCCGCTTCGCCGCATGGCGTTGCGCAGCAGCTCCTGCGGCTTGTCGACCAACGCCACCGCCTCCTTCAGCTTCTCGGCGATGTCGTTGATGTGCTTGCGGTTGAGCGGCATCGCGTAGAGCGCCGCCTTGATCTTCTCCGCGAGCTGCTCGCGCTTCTTCTCGAGCTTCGCGGCCTCGGCGCCGGACTTGCGGCCGCGGCTCTGCTGCTCGAGACGCTGCCGCTCGGCGGCGAGCTTCTTCAGGCCCGGCAGGTGCTTGAGGAACGCCTCGACGCGCTGCTGATCGCGGTCGTCCTGCTGGTCCTTCTCGTCGCTGCTGCCCTTGTCGTCGTCGTCGTCGCCGAAGACCTCGCGCGGCGTCAGCTCGTCGTCCTTGAGCTTCTGGGCGAGGGTGATGACGTACTGCAGCGCGAGCGGGATCGAGAAGATCGCCTCCTTGATCTCGTTCTCGCCCTGCTCGATCTGCTTCGCGATCGCGACCTCTTCCTCGCGCGACAGCAGCGGGACCCCGCCCATCTCCTGCAGGTACATGCGGACGGGATCCGAGGTGTCCGACGAGCTCGGCGAAGCGGTCTCCTCGGTGACGGTCTCCTCGTCGGCGGTCCAGTCGCTGGCGTCGTCCTTGTCGGCGGCGACGAAGTCGGCGGCGTCACCCTCGCCGTGGTCGACGACCTCGATGTCCATCTCGCCGAGCATCGACATGACGCCGTCGATCTCCTCGGGAGAGGCGAGCTGCTTGGGCAGGCCCTCGCTGATCTCGTTCTGCGTGAGGTAGCCGCGCTCCTTGCCGAGGTCGATCAGCTTCTTGAGCTTCGGATCGGAGCGGCGATCGACGGCGCCCTGCGTCGTCGCGCTGGCCTCGACCTCCGGCGCCGCGGTCTCGGCTGCACGCTTCGTGCTCTGCTTGCCGTTCGTCGCGGCGGCGTTCGCGGTGTCGGCCGCCGACGTTTGACGCTTTGCGCTGCGAGGCTCGCGCTCGGTCTCGCTGCTACGCGCGCGCGTCTTGCTTGCTTTCGCCGACTGCTTGGCGGCGGGTTTCGTCGGCCGTCCCACTTTGCCCACTGTCTTGCCCACTGGTGTCGCCACCGTTCGCGCCGCGGCCTGGGCCCTTGACTTGCCCGTGGCCTTTGGCGCTCCTCGCGCAACCTTGCTCACCGGATCAGGACGATCCGGCCGTCGGCTTCGAGCTCTGTGGCGCCGACTCTGCACTGAGGATCAACTATTCAAGGAGTGACCGCTGTGCCCGTATCCCCAGAGCCCATGTGTCGCCTCGTCGCGCGCGCGCCGTTGGGTGCTGCATGCTCGGCGCTCTGTGCCGGCGTTGCCGGCGGCATGCGGCGCGTAGTGCCGTGCCTGGCGTCCCAGGCGGTGTTGCGCGCGAAAGGGGAAAGGGGCGAGGGAGAGCACCTCGGTCGCAGAACGTAATCGCCCGCCTCCAGGGAGTCAAGGGAACTAATCTCCAACATGCGTTTCGGCTTGCCTCCCGAGCGACTTGAGAGCGCCGCTCAACGTCGGTCGTCCTTCGACGTGCCGATCTGCGCGCCGATCAGATCGGCGAGGATGCGCACCGACGGCAGACGCAGACCCACCTTGAGCGGGTCGTAGAGTGTGAAGTTCAGCATGCGCACGAGGAAGCGCTCGCCGTCGTGGTCGATGACGTTGACGCAGCCGAAGTCCTGCTCGACGTTCGCGAGCCCCGCGGCCTCGTTCTTGTCGAGCACGACCGACAGCAGCGCGTTGTTGATGCCGCCGTGCGCGACCGCGACCAGCGTGCGCCAGCTCGTGTCCGCGAGCACACGCTCGAGGAACGAGCGCGCGCGCTCGCGCAGCTGCCGGTAGGTCTCGCCGCCGAGGTACGGCGTGTCCCAGTTCGTGTCGGGGCTCAGGAAGAAGCGCATCACCTCGGAGAAGATCTCGCGACCGCTCTTGCCGTCGTAGGAGCCTGCGGTGATCTCGCGCAGGTCCTCGTCGATCGTCACCTCGAGCCCGAGCGGCTCCGCGAGCAACGCCGCCGTGTCGAACGAGCGCGCGAGCGGGCTCGCGAGCACGCGGTCGACCTCGACGTTGCGCAGCAGCTCGCCGAGCGCGCGGATCTGCTCGACGCCGCGCTCCGTCAAGTCGTACGTGCCGGACGTCGCGGCGCCGCTCGCGCGCACGCCCTGGTAGAGCGTCTCGCCGTGGCGCACGAGGTAGATCCGCCGGTGCCCTTCCAAGGTGATCAGTCCTGCTTCGTCGCCGGTCGTGCGTGCGCCGCCGTGCCGACGATCCCCTGCTCGGCGAGCTGCGCCGCGGGACCGACGACGACCTGCACGAGATCGTTCGGGTGCAGGTACTTCTTCGCCGCCGCGCGCACGTCCTCGAGCGTCACCGCACGCACGCGCTCAGGGTAGCGCTCGATGTAGTCGTCGCCGAGCCCGAAGTACTCGACCTGGACGAGGAAGCCCGCGAGCTTGCCGATCGAGTCGAGGCGCAGCGGGAAGCTGCCCGTCAGGTAATCCTTCGCCGCCTCGAGCTCGGCCTCGGTCGCGCCTTCGGCGTGCAGCTTGGCGATCTCGTCGCGCACGAGCTTGATCGCCTCCGCCGCGCTCTCGACCTTGGTCTGCAGCGCGACCTGGAACGGTCCCGGCAGCTTGTTGCCCTCGAAGTGGCTCGACACCGAGTAGGCGAGCCCGCCCTTGGTGCGCACCGTCTGCATGAGCCGCGACGTGAACCCGCCGCCGCCCAGGACGTGGTTCATCAGGAGGATCGAGAAGTAGTCCGGATTGCTGCGCGCGACGCCGATCTGGCCGATCACGATGTTGGCCTGCGTCACCGGACGGTCGACGACGACGGAGGTTGCCGGCGGCGCCTCCGCGGGCTTCGGATCGTAGCCCTCGCCGCTGCCCGTCCAGCTCCCGAGCAGCTTCTCGGCGACCGCCTTCATCTCGCTCGTCGCGACGTCGCCGACGATCGCGCAGATCGTGCGCGCGGGCGTGATCTGGTTGCGATGGAACTCGACCACGTCCTCGCGCGTCAGCTTCGCGACCGTCTCCGGCGTGCCGTCGACGGGATGTCCGTAGGGCGCGTCGCCGTAGAGCGTCTTGCGGAAGGCGCGCTGCGCGACGACGCCGGGCTGGTCCTCGTCCGCCTCGAGCTCGCCGAGCGTCTCCTTGCGCCGCCGCTCGACCTCCTCGGGCGGGAAGGTCGGCTCGCGCAGGCTGCGCGCGACGAGGTCGAGGCCGGTCTCGAAGTCGCGCGACAGGACCGCCGCGCTCGCGCTGATCCAGTCGCTCGAGCCGCCGGTGCCGAACGAGCCGCCGAGCGAGTCGATCAGACGCGAGATCTCCTCCGAGGTGCGGCCCTTGGTGCCCTCGGAGAGCAGCGAGCCGGTGAGGCTCGCGAGCCCCGCCTTGCCCGGCGGATCGACGCGCGCGCCGCCGTCGACCAGGCAGTTGATCGCGACGATCGGCACCGAGCGCTGCGTCGACATGACGAGACGCAGCCCGTTGGCGAGCTTCGCGCGCTCGACCTCGGGGCCGGCCGCGGCGGCCGGCGTCGCGAGCGCGGCCTGCAGCGCCGCGATCGCCAGCAGCGCGAGCAACGTCGGCTTCGTGCCGACGCCGCGCGCGCTGCGAAACGCAGAGATCCGCGCGCGGCGCGTTCGTCCTGCGAGCTGCATGTGCTTCCTCGCCGTCACGGTCGACCTCACGTCATCGGCTCCGCAGGCATGCGCTCGACCGGCGCCGAGTCGTCGGTCGGCAGCGGCACGAGCACGCCGACCGTGCGGTTGATCGGCGTCAAGTACTCACGCGCGACCCGCTGCACGTCCTCGGGCGTGACCTTGGCGATCTGCGGCAGGAACTCGTCGATCTGCCGCCAGCCGCCCGCGAGCTCGTACGTGCCGAGCAGCAGCGCGCGGTAGAACATCGAGTCCTGCGCGAAGACGAACGCCGCCTCGACCTGCGCCTTGGCGCGCGCCAGCTCGTCCGCAGACGGCGGCTCGTTCTGCAGCGCCTCGATCTCGGCGAGGAGCGCCTTCTCGAGGTCGTCCGCGCTGACGCCCGGCTGCGGCTGCGCGGACAGCGTGAAGGTCTTGTCGTCCACCGCGGTGCGCGAGTAGCTCGCGCCGGCGTCGAGCGCGACGCGCTTCTCGCGCACGAGCCGCTGGTAGAGCCGCGAGCTCTTGCCGTTGCTCAGCACGCTCTCGAGCATCTCGAGCGCCGGCGCGTCGGGGTGGTGCAGGTTCGGCACGACGTACTGGATCGCGACGAACGGCAGGCGCGCGGGACGCTCGACGTACACGCGACGCTCGCCGCGCGGCTTCTGCTCCTTGGCGCGCACCGGCGGCGGGTCCGCGGCGCGCGGGTAGACGCCGAACTCCTTCGCGACGAGATCGCCGAACGCCTGCGGATCGAAGTCGCCGACGGCGACCAGGAACGCGTTGTTCGGCTGGTAGTAGGTGTCGTAGTGGCGCTTCAGATCGGCGAGCGTCCAGCCTTCGATGTCGGTCGCCCAGCCGATCACCGGCTGACGGTACGGGTGCTCGAGGAAGGTCGCCGCGTTGAGCGACTCGAACATGAAGGCGATCGGGTTGTTGTCGACCCGCAGCCGGCGCTCCTCGGCGACCACGTTGCGCTCGGGCTCGAAGAGCTCCTCGCTGAGCACGAGGTTGCGCATGCGGTCGGCCTCGAGCTCGACCTCGACGGCGATGCGATCCGACGCGAGGGTCGCGAAGTACGTCGTCGCGTCGTCGCTGGTGAAGGCGTTCTCGTTGCCGCCGTTGCGTGAGATGATGCGCGAGTACTCCTCCGGCCCGTGCTTGAGCGTGCCCTTGAACATCATGTGCTCGAGCATGTGGGACAGCCCGGTGAGACCCGGCAGCTCGTTGCGCGCGCCGACGCGGTACCACACCTGCACGACCGCGACCGGCGCCTTGTGGTCGGGCAGCATGAGGATCTTGAGACCGTTGTCGAGCGTGCGCTCGACGACCTGCTCGGCGTAGGTCTGCGCGGCACCCGCTTTCGTGGGCGAGGCGGCGACCCCGACGACGAGCACGAGGAGCGCGAGAAGCAGACGACGCATCCCGCGGAGCTTGCCGGTCACGCGACGCGCCCGCAACTTCGTCGCGCGAGCAGCGCCGTGTTGTCGCGCGTGCGTCGGCGCGTCCGTGCGTCGTTGGCCGTTCGCGCCGACGCGCTCCGCGCGCGTCGCCCGCGCACGTCGGCGCGCTTCAGCGCACGGCGGTCAGCCGACGCGAGCCCGGACGGCGCGCGACGAACGCGCGCTCCATCTCGGCGACGATGTCGCGCGCCGCCTGCACCGGATCCTTCGCCTGCAGGATCGGGCGGCCGACCACGATGTGGTCGGCGCCGGCGCGGATCGCCTCGCCGGGCGTCATGACGCGCTTCTGGTCGTTCCAGTCGGCTTCCTTCGGTCGCACGCCGGGTGTGACGATGAGGAAGCGCGGACCGCACTCGCGCCGGATGCGCGCGATCTCGTGCGGCGACGCGACCACGCCGTCCATCTTCGCCTCGCGCGCGAGACGCGCGAGGCGCACGACCTGCGACTCGACGGCCGACTGCACGCCGACCCGCTTGAGATCGTCGCGCGACAGGCTGGTCAGGACGGTGACCGCGAGGATCTTCGGCCGCGCGAGACCCTCGCGTCGGCACGCACGATTCACCTCCTCGACCGTCGCGCGCATCATCTCGAACGAGCCCGACGCGTGCACGTTGAACATCCAGACGCCGAGCCGCGTCGCCTCGACGCCGGCGTGCGCGACGGTGCGCGGGATGTCGTGGAACTTGAGGTCGAGGAAGACGCGCTCGCCGCGCTCGTGGATCATGCGGATGACGGCCGGTCCGGTGCGCACGAAGAGCTGCTTGCCGACCTTGAACGCGCCGACCTCGCCGCGCAGCAGGTCGACGTAGTGCTCCGCTTCCTCGAGCGTCGAGACGTCGAGCCCGACGATGAGCCGCGAGCGCACGCCGACGTTACGCGCGGCGTCGCTGCGCGTGCGCGTCGCGCGACGCACGCTCACCCGCGCGTTCCCTGCGCGATCGTCTCGCGCAGCCGCGCCGCGGCCTCGCCGACGGGCAGCTCGACCACCGTCTTGTCCTTGCGGTCCTTGAGCTCGACGACGCCCTTGCCGAGGCCCTTCTGGCCGACGGTGACGCGCAGCGGGATGCCGATCAGGTCGGCGTCTTTGAACTTGACGCCGGGACGCTCGTCGCGGTCGTCGAGCAGCGGCTCGACGCCCGCGCCGCGCAGCTCGCCGTAGAGCTTCTCCGCGGCCTTGCGCACCGCCGTGTCGCTGACCGAGGTGGCGACGATCTCGACCGGGTAGGGCGCGAGCGGCAGCGGCCAGATGATGCCGTCGGCGTCGTGGTTCTGCTCGACGGCCGCCGCCATCGTGCGCGACACGCCGATGCCGTAGGTGCCCATCTCGATCGGGTGCTCCTGGCCGTTCGCGTCGAGGAAGGTCGCGCCGAGCGGCTTCGAGTACTTGGTGCCGAGGTAGAAGACCTGCCCGACCTCGATGCCGCGGTGCTCCTCGTAGACGCCCTTCTCGCAGCGCGGGCAGCGGTCGCCGGCTTTGGCTTGACGCAGATCGGCGAAGGTCACGCCGTCGCCGAAGTCGCGGCCGTGCTCGACGCCGACCAGGTGCGCGTCGTCCTCGTTCGCGCCGGTCACCGCGCCGCGGATGCCGCGCAGCGCGTGGTCGGCGACGATCTTCGCGCGCAGGCCGACCGGTCCCGCGAAGCCGACCGACGCGCCCGTCGTGCGCTGCACGGTCTCGGCGTCGGCGAGCGCGACCCACTGCGCGCCGATCGCGAGCTTGAGCTTCGCCTCCGAGATCTGGTGGTCGCCGCGCACGAGCGCGACCACCGTCTCGCCCTCGTCGGCGACGAAGACGAGCGTCTTGATGAAGCGCTCGGGCGCGATGCCGAGGAACGCCGACACCTCCTCGATCGTCCGCTGGCCCGGCGTCTCGACCTTGCGCAGCGCCTCGCTCGTGCCGCCCGCGGGCGCGTCGGGCGGCGGCAGCTCCGCCTTCTCGACGTTCGCCGCGTAGCTGCAGCTCGTGCAGGCGACGATCGCGTCCTCGCCCGAGTCGGCGAGCACCTGGAACTCGTGGCTCATGCTGCCGCCGATCGCGCCGGTGTCGGCCTCGACGGCGCGGAAGCGCAGCCCGCAGCGCTCGAAGATGCGCTCGTAGGTCGCGTACATGTGACGGTACTCGCGCTCGCAGTCCGCGCGGTCGACGTGGAACGAGTAGCCGTCCTTCATCAGGAACTCGCGGCCGCGCATGAGGCCGAAGCGCGGCCGGATCTCGTCACGGAACTTGGTCTGGATCTGGTAGAGGTTCTTCGGCAGGTCGCGGTACGAGCGCACCGACTTGCGCACGATGTCGGTGACCACCTCCTCGTGCGTCGGGCCGAAGCAGAACTCGCGCTCGTGTCGGTCCTTGATGCGCAGCAGCTCCTTGCCGTAGCGGTCCCAGCGCCCGCTCTCCTGCCAGAGCTCGGCCGGGCAGATCGCGGGCATCAGGATCTCCTGGCAGCCCGCGGCGTCGAGCTCGGCGCGCACGATGTTCTCGACGTTGCGCAGCACGCGCAGGCCGAGCGGCAGGAAGTCGTAGATGCCGCGCGCCACCTGACGGATCATCGCGGCGCGGACGAGCAGCTTGTGGCTCACGACCTCGGCGTCGGCCGGGTCGTCCTTGAGCGTCGGGGCGAGGAGCTGGGTGAAGCGCACGAGCGGTCGTGTACATCGCACCCTGCGGGGTTTCCAGCGAGCTTCCGGCGCGACGCAGAAGCTCATGTCGCCCAGGCGTCAGCGGTTGCAGGGCGCGATGCTCGCGTGGTAGCACGGTCGCGGTCCGATGAGGTCCGTGCGCACGCTGCTCGCCTGGCTGCTGACGCTGGTCATGACCTTCGCGGGACCGGCGGCGAGCATCGCCGAGTGCCTGAGCTGTCCTCCGGACTGCCCGATGCACGCGCGCGCGACGAGCGTCGGCGCGGAGCGTGGGGCGCAGCACGACGGGCACGGTGCGCACGATGCGGCCCTGCACGACCCGCACGGCGGGCATGGTGCGGCGGCGCACGCCGCGCACGAGCACGCTGCACACGGCGCGTCGCAGCACGCCGCGCACGGTCCGTCGCAGCACGCAGCGCACCAGGACGGGCACGCGGCGCAGCATGCGCTGCACGCCGACGCCGACGCCGCGAGCCAGCACGACGGGCACGGCGCGAGCGGCGACTGCCACCGCGAGCACGGGCGTCCGCTCGACGCCGCACGCTCCACCGACGACGGGCCCTGCATCAGCGGGACCTGCGGCCACATGGACCCGAGCATCGCGCGCGTCCTGCCGGTCGGCGTGGTCGCGCAGCCGCCCGCGGTGGTGCCGGTGCTCGACGCGATCCCGCTCGTCGTCGTCGCGACGCCGTCCTCGACGCGCGTCGCGGACGACCCTCCGACCCAGCCGCCACGCCAGCTCCTTTCCTGATCGCTCAACGTCGCGGGCCGCTCGCCGGCCCGAGTGTCTTCAGCGAACGGGAGAGCCGCGGGGAGGCGTCCGTCCACCGCGGCGGGGAGCATTGGCATGAAGAGGAGACCTGGCGCGGCGCGCGTGGCGTACGTCTGCGCGCTCGCCGCGATGATCGCTTGCGTCGTTGCGGGCATCACCCCGTCCGCGCGCGCGCAACAAGAACCGCAACGAGAACCCATTCTGATCGAGCCGACGGTGGTCGAGGCCCACCGTCTTCCCGACGACCGCCTGCAGAGCGACGCGCAGGCCGAGCGCGAGCTCGACCGCACGCCCGGCGGCGTCGAGCTCGTCACCGAGGAGGAGATCCGCGAAGCGCGCACCTCGAACCTGCGCGATGCGCTCGAGTTCGTGCCCGGCGTGCTCGTGCGGCCGCGCTTCGGATCCGAGGAGTCGCAGCTCTCGATCCGCGGCTCCGGCATCCGCAACAACTTTCACGTCCGCGGCGTCAACCTGCTGCTGAACTCGTTCCCCTACGGCAACGCGGACGGCTTCTCGGACTTCGAGTCGATCGAGCTCTGGTCCGTCAAGCGCATCGAGATCTACAAGGGCGCGAACGCGCTGCGCTACGGCGCGAACACGCTCGGCGGCGCGCTCGACTTCGTCACCTTCACCGGACGCGACGCGCCGACGTTCTCGATCCGCAGCGAGTTCGGCTCGTTCGACTACTTCAAGAACGCGCTCAGCGGCGCGTTCGTTAGCGAGCCCTTCGACGGCTACATCGGCCTCGCCGACACCGAGCTGCACGGCTACCGCTCGCACAGCCAGCAGGTGCGCCGACGCGGCTACTCGAACGTCGGCTGGGATCTCGGCGAGAACGGCTCGCTGCGCCTCGACTTCATCTACGCGAACGTCAAGGAGACGCTGCCGGGTCCGCTGACGCGCGAGCAGTTCGAGCAGAACCCGACGCAGGCGAACCCCGAGTACGTCGAGCAGGGCGCGGAGCGCAACTACAACTTCTTCTTCCCGGCGCTCACCTGGCGGCGTCCGATCGGGGACGCGCAGCTCATCGAGTGGCTCGCGCAGTTCAGCTACCAGGACCTCGACCACCCGCTGCCGTTCGCGATCATCGACGACCGGACGTTCAACTGGGGCACGGAGCTGCGCTACCTGAACGAGCTGCCGTTCCTCGGTCAGCCGAACCGCTTGACGATCGGCCTCCAGTACTCCGGCACCTGGATGGCCGACCGGCAGTACGCGAACGCGGGCGGCGTCCGCGAGGAGAAGATCAAGGACGACCGCAACGAGGCGACCAACGTCGGGCTCTACGGCGAGGAGCAGTTCTACTTGACGGAAGACCTGACGCTGTTCCTCGGCGGGCGCGTGCAGTGGGCGCGCCGTCAAGTACGTCCGAAGCTCGACGAGCCGACCGGCATCACGGGAACGGTCGACTTCGTCGAGCTCACGCCGCGCTTCGGGCTGCTCTGGCAGGCGACGCCGACGATCCAGGTCTACGCCAACGCGAACAACGCGGTCGAGCCGCCGCTGCTCCTCGAGCTCACCGCGCCCGGCAACATCGACGGCAGCATCGACGATCTGAAGGCGCAGAACGCGTGGCAGTTCGAGATCGGCACGCGCGGCGTCGCGTTCGACGAGCGCCTGCGCTGGGATCTGTCGGTCTACGACGTCGAGCTCTGGAACGAGATCCAGAACGTGAACGTGCAGCCGTTCCCCGGCGCGCCGTTCACCATCCCGCGCTACCAGAACATCCCGCGCTCGCGGCACACCGGCGTCGAGCTCGGCACCGACGTCACGCTGGTGCGCAATCTCGCCGCCGCGCTCGGCCTGGCCGGCGTCGAGGACCGCGTGCGCTTCGTCCACAACTTGACGTTCGGCGACTTCCGCTTCGTCGACGATCCGACGTACGGCGACAACATGCTGCCCGGCCTGCCCGAGGTCTTCCTCGCCGGTGAGCTGCGCTGGGAGACGGCGTCGGGCTTTTGGATCGCGCCGGGCTACGAGGCGGTGCCGTCGAGCTACGCCGTGAACAGCGAGAACACGGTGAGCGCGCCGGGCTACGCGCTCGCCAACTTCCGCACCGGCTGGCTCTACGCACCGTGGAACCTCGAGATCTTCTTCGAGGCGCGCAACCTGAACGACGTCGACTACGTCTCCGCGGTCGAGGTGGACAGCGGAAGCGGCACGTACTTCTATCCGGGCGATGGCCGCTCGTTCTACGGCGGCGTGCAATGGAGCTGGATGTGAGGGCAGTGCCCCGATCGACCCGTCGTTCGCTGCTCGCGGTCGCGCTCGTCGCGGCCGCGAGCGGCACCGCGGCCGGCGTGCTCGTCGCCGCGACGTCTGCGAGGAGCGCGGCCGCGGTGAGGAGCCGCGCGGCCGCGGATACGAGCGACGCCGCGACGGCCGGCGCGCCGGAGCTCGTGCGCGGCGAGCGTCTCGCGTGGACGCACGCGGGGCGCGGCCCGCACGTGTCGATCTCGGCGCCCGCGGTCGCGGCACGCGCCGACGGCACGCCGCTCCTCGCCTGGATCGCGGCCGAGGGCGAGGTCAATCACCTCTGGGTCGTCGCACCTGGCGAGAAGGACGCCAAGCCGGTGCGCGTCGACCCGCCCGATCTGCCGGTCGACGCCCTCCACCAGGCGCCGGCGCTCGCGATCGGTCCCCAGGGCGAGGTCTACGTGACCTGGTCGTCCGTCAAGCCAAAGCCCGAAGGCACGCTGTTCGCGTCCGACCTGCGGCTCTCGCGCTCGCTCGACGGCGGACGCACCTTCGAGCCGCCGCTGCGCGTGAACGAGGATCGCCCGATCTCGCACTCGTTCGACGACCTCGCGGTCGCGGGCGACGGCGACGTGCTCGTGTCGTGGATCGACAGCCGCGACGGCTGGAACAAGGCGGGCACGTACGTCGCGCGCGTCGGCGATCGCGGCCGCCGCGTCGACGCGACCGAGCAGCTCGGCAGCGAGACCTGCGTCTGCTGCCGGGTCGCGGTCGGGGCGCGCGGCAAGCGTGCCGCGGTGCTGTGGCGCAAGGACTTCCCCGATCAGGTGCGCGACATGGTGCTCGCCGCATCCGACGACGACGGGCGCACGTTCACGCCCGCGGTGCGCGTCAACGAGGATCGCTGGAAGATGCCCGCGTGCCCGCATCGCGGCGGCGCGGTCGGCATCGACGCGCGCGGCAAGATCTACGCCGCCTGGTACACCGAGGGCCGCGAGGGGCGTCCCGCGCTGCTGTTCGCGACCTCGACGGACGGCAAGACCTTCGGCACGCCGCAGCGGCTCGACCGCTCCGAGGGCTCGATCCCCGACCACGTGCGGCTCGGCGTCACCGCCGACGGCCGCGTGCTGGTCGTGTGGGAGGACTCGACCGCGGTGCGCCGCCGCATCGTCGCGCGCGCGAGCACCGACGGCGGCGAGACCTTCGGTCCGCTCGAGCAGCTCTCGAGCGCGATGAAGGCGTGGTCACCGGCGCTCGCCGTGACGTCGGCGGGCGGCTTCGTCGTCGCCTGGAACGAGGAGGAGTTCCCGGTGACGCGCAGCGTGCTGCAGCCGATCGAGGTGCGCGGCGCGCGGCCGTAGCCGCGTGGCCGCGCACGCGCGGCCGCAGACGCGATCGGGCGAAACGTCTAGTCGAGCGGGTGCGAGGGCAGCGTCCTCACCCGCTCGGACTCCGCCGTGCTCGGCTCGGCGCGGCGGAAGATGTCGCAGCCCGACCACAGACCCGACCAGAGCTTCGCCGGCTCGTCGGAGTCTGGGATGTTGCGCGCGAGGTGCCAGAGCGTGCGGATCTCGCCCTCGCCGCGCTCGTTCTCGGTGTGCTGACCGGTCCACGAGGTGAGCGTGCCGTGATCGCCGAAGTTGACGGTGAAGGCGATGAGGTCGCCCGCGACGAAGCCGACCAGCTCGAACTCGGCGCTGGGCTTCGGCGTCCCGACCTTCGTCCGGTACGTGCCGGTGACCCGTCCACGCGAGTCGACCTGCAGATCCATCGTGGAGCCGTGCTGGTTGTACCACCGACCGGAGAAATCGATTGCCATCTGCCCCTCCCGCTCGCTCGAGCCGCAATCGAGTCTAGGTGAACGTCGGGTTACGGCAAGCTGCGCTGCCGCACGTCATGCGCGACGCGGCCATAGGCTGCCAAAGTTGCTCTTGCCCACGAGCGGCGGGTGGTGCGCGACGCGCGCGTAGTCCTCCGCGTACGACGCGGGCAGCGTGCCGAAGACGCGGTCCCAGAAGCGCGTCGTCACGCCGTGGTACGCCTTCGGGTTGCGGAAGTGGTGCGCCAGGTGGTGGCGACGCAGCAGCTCCTGACGCGCCGTGCGCGGCGCGCGGAAGTGGATCCTCCAGTGCACGTACTCGTAGCGCAAGAATCCGATCAGGATGCCGCCCGAGAGCGCGCCCGCGGCCTGCCAGCCGAGCACCGCCGCCAGCAGCAGGAACAGCAGCAAGCCCGACGGCGCCCACACCAGCACCGAGGTGAAGACGCGATGCGGCTCGCGGTGATGCTCCCAGTGCAGCGGCGACGCGAACGTCCGCCAGCGGTGCGACATCAGGCCGTGGATCAGGTACTCGAGAAACGACCAGGCAAAAAAGCCGACGACGACGAGGAGCGCGGTCGAGAGGATCGAGAAGCTGGCCACGCGAGGACTCTACGCAATTGCGCGTGGTCGGCAAGCCTCGTGCGCGTGACGGCGAGCAGGGCGTGCCCGGCCGGCACGTCTGGCGTGCGTGACGCCGCGCGGTTTCGCGCGCGCCGCCGTCAGGCGGGCGGCACGCCTCCCAGCACCGCGGGGCGCTGACGCCACGTCCACTCGCTGCGCGCGCGCAGGATGCGGCCGCCGCCCGCGCGCTCGATGGTCTGCAGGAGCTGTGCGTCGCGCGGACGCCCGCTCTCGGCGCCCGTCGCCTCCGTCTTCCTCTCCGCGCTCTCCGCGGCGGCGTCCGCGGACGCGCCGTCGAGCCGCCAGCTGCGCACCATCAGCCGATCGCCCGCGACCGCGTCGTCCAGGTACTCGACGTCGAGCGCGCGCACGCGCAGCGCGCCGCCGAGCTCGAGCATGCGCTCGACGGTGAGACCCTGCGCGGCGAACAGCTCGAACGCGCCGTCCTCGAGCAGTCCTGCGTAGGCCGCGTTGTTGACGTGCGTCACGTGGTCGAGGAGCGACGGCCGCACGGTGAGCGGCATCGCGACCGGCTCGCCGGGACCTGCGTCGGGCAGCGCCGCCGCGCGCGGCAGCGTGGTGACCGCGCCGTCGCCGGAGAAGCGGCGTCGCATCTCCTCCGGGATGCTCGCCGGACGTCCGCTCGCCATGTCGCAGTACACCCAGTCGGTGGTCGCGACCGCGACCACCTTAGCGTCGTCGCCCTCGCGCGTCTTCGGCGCCGTGTCGCGGGGCGCTGCGTCGCGGGCGACGAGCCGCACTTCGTACGCGCGCAGCGAGCGCGCGCGGCGCCAGTCGAGGACGTGCGTCGCGACCTGCAGCACGTCGCCGCCGCCGACCGGCAGCCGACGCTCGAGGCGCGTGCGCCGGATGATCCACACGCGGCCGTTCTGCGTGTACCAGGCCGGGTCGAAGCCGCAGTCCCACGACGCCTCGACGGCCGCCTGCTCGAGCAGCCCGAGCAGCGCCGTCACCTTGATCTCGCCGAGCAGGTCGACGTCGGCGTGCGAGACGCGGTGGGTGAGGACGTAGCTATGCATCGCGCCTCTCGTACGCCATGGCGCGCAGACGCGCGATGCGCTCGGCGATCGGCGGGTGCGTCGCCCACCAGCTCGCGAAGCGACCTTCGCGCTCGTCGACGCGGCGCGCGTGCGGACGCACGAAGAAGAGGTGCGCCGTGCCGCGCGTGCCGCGCTCGGTCGGACGGCGGTCCTGCGCGATGACCTCGAGCGCGCTCGCGAGCGCGAGCGGGTTGCGCGTCAGCTCGACCGCGGTCGCGTCGGCCAGGTACTCGCGCTGGCGCGAGATCGCGAACGCGGCGAGCCGTCCGGCGAGCGGCGCGAGCGCGGTCGCGACGAGCAGCAGCGGCAGGATGGGCGTGAGCCGACCGTCGCCGTGACGGCTCGCGCCGCGCGCCGGCTGCCAGCGCACGCGCCAGGCGACGTCGGAGAGCAGGGCGACCGCGCCGATCATCACCGCGACCAGCACCCCGAGGCGGGTGTCGCGGTTGCCGATGTGCGCCATCTCGTGCGCGACCACGCCCTGGGTCTGCGCGCGATCGAGCTTCTCGAGGAGCCCCGACGTGACCGCGATCGTCGCACGCTCGGGGTCGCGTCCGGTGGCGAGCGCGTTCGGCGCCGGATCGTCGATCACCATGACGCGTGGCAGAGGGAGCCCGCTCGCGACCGCCATCTCGTGCACGATGTTCTGGAGCTGCTTGTGCTCGAGGTTCGATGGGTCGAGCGGACGCGCGCCGAGCGACGCCAGCACGACGGCGTCGCCGAAGGCACGCGCGACGAGAAACGCGAGCGTCATCCCGACGAGCGCCAGCACGCTCACCAGCGGCACGCCGCCGACGAAGCTGCGCAGCAGGACGTCGCAGGTGATGCCGACCACCAGCGCGAGCCCGACGACGATCGCGACCAGCGCGCGCGAGCGCCTGCGGTTCGCTTCCGCGGCCGCGTGGAAGT
Organism: Candidatus Binatia bacterium; assembly: GCA_036563615.1. Classification (NCBI taxonomy): domain Bacteria; phylum Candidatus Binatota; class Binatia (SeqCode); species Binatia bacterium. Next base: position 128,346 of record DATCMB010000013.1, on the reverse strand, counting down.
CGATCATGGCGCGGTCGCGGCCCGCGCGCGCCGTGCGACCACTGCCTCAGCCGGCATGGCCGCCCGAGCGCGCTGCGCTCACTCGATGATGTCGTCCTGCCGGTCGAGGTCCTGCGGCTGCTCGATCACCATGTTCGCCTCGGGCGGCACGTGACCGGGATCGGTGACGTCCATGTTCGCTTCGGGCGGCAGGTGGCCCGGATCGTCGACGTCCATCTGCGCTTCGCGCGGGACGTGACCGGGATCCGTCAAGACCATATTCGGCTCGGGCGGCAGATGGCCGGGGTCCTCGAGCACCATGTCGTCCTGCGAGCCGCCCAGCTCGGGTCCGGCGGGACCCATGTCCATGTCGGCGAGCAGCAGCGGCGTCTCGTGCGGCGTCGGCGGATTGCTCCGCTCCGCCAGGGCGAACGCGATGCCCGCGAGGAGCAATGCCGAGGTGCGCTTCATGACCTTCCTTTCGGCCGTTGCCGGCGTTCGCTGAAGCTTGACGCATACACCCGTGGCGAGGTCGTGCGAACAGGGCCCCGGGGGCGACTTACGACGGCGCGCCGACGCCGCGCAGGTCGACCTTCGGCACCGCCCGCGACTCCGGCTCGATCTCGAAGTACTCGCGCGGCCCGAAGCCGAACTGGTTCGCGATCAGGTTCGACGGGAAGCTCTCGCGCTTCGTGTTGTAGCGCGCGACGACGTCGTTGTAGTGCTGGCGCGCGAACGAGATCAGGTTCTCGGTGTTGGTCAGCTCCTCCTGGAGCTGCAGCACGTTCTGGTTCGCCTTGAGCTCGGGATATTGCTCGACGACCGCGAACAGCCGGCTGAGCGCCTGCGTCAGCCCCGCTTCGGCGCTCGCGCTCGCGGCGGGCGTGTGCGCCTCGACGGCCCGGGTGCGCGCCGCGACCACCGCCTCGAGCGTCGCCTTCTCGTACTCCATCGCGCCGCGCACGGTCTCGACCAGGTTCGGCACCACGTCGTGCCGGCGCTTGAGCTGGACGTCGATCTGGTTCCAGGCGGCGTCGGCGCGGTTCTTGAGCGCGACCAGCGCGTTGTAGGCGAAGATCGCCCACAGCACGGCAGCGACCACGACGCCGAGCAGCAAGAGCCCCGTCATGCGGCTCCTTGTGGCACACCGCCGCCCGGTGACGCCAGGCGCGCAAGGCTGTTGCGCCGCGCGCGCTCACGCAGTTAGATCGAGCCGGGCTCTCCACCACCCCTCGGACCGTCTCACCGGGTCGTTCCCGGCGTCCGCCGGTGAGAAGAGCGAGGACCTGTGATGCTGCTCGATCGAAGGGTTGCGATGCTGCCCGCGTGCGTCGCCGCGCTCGCGCTGCTCGGCGTCGGGTGCGGCGGCTCGAGCTCGAACGACGACGCGCCGCCCGCGCCGACGCCGATCGTGACGCCGTCGGCCGGCACGCCGACGTCGACGCCGACGCCGGGTGCGACGCCGGGGCCGACCGTGTCGCCGGATCCGCGCGCGGTGCGCCTCTCGGAAATCGCCTCCGGGCTCGACCAGCCGCTGTTCGTCACCGCGGCGCCGGGCGATCCGGGCAGGCTCTACGTCGTCGAGCAGACCGGACGCATCCGCATCGTCGATGCGAGCGGCGTGCTGCCGACGCCGTTCGTCGATCTGTCGCAGCGCGTGTCGTGCTGCGGCGAGCGCGGGCTCCTCGGCCTCGCGTTCCATCCCGACTACGCCGAGAACGGACGCTTCTTCGTCAACTATACCAACGTCGACGGCGACACCGAGGTCGTCGAGCTCGCGCGCTCGGCGGATCCCGACGTCGCGTCGCCCGACCCGGTGCGCGTCTTCTTCACCGTCGAGCAGCCGTTCGCGAACCACAACGGCGGCATGCTCGCCTTCGGTCCCGACGGCATGCTCTACGTCGGCCTCGGTGACGGGGGTGCTGCGGGCGACCCGCGCGACAACGCGCAGAACCTCGCTTCCAAGCTCGGCAAGATCCTGCGCATCGACGTCGACCGCTACCCCGAGCCGCCGCCGGGCAACGTCGTCGGCGGCGACCCCGACGTGTGGGACTTCGGATTGCGCAATCCGTGGCGCTTCTCGTTCGACCGTGCGACCGGCGACCTCTACATCGGGGACGTGGGGCAGAACGCGGTCGAGGAGATCGACGTCGAGCCGGCGGGGCAGGGCGGCCGCAACTACGGCTGGCCGATCATGGAGGGCGACCTTTGCTTCCGCCCGCCGAGGGGCTGCGACACGAGCGGTCTCACGCTGCCGGTCGTCGTCTACGAGCGCGACCAAGGGTGCTCGGTGACCGGCGGCTACGTCTACCGCGGCCAGGCGATCCCCGGACTCGTGGGCCGCTACGTGCTCGGCGACTTCTGCTCGAACCGCGTGTTCTCGTTCCGCTGGCGCGACGGCGTCGCCGACGAGCTCCTGGAGCTGACCGATTTCCTCGACCCCGAGCGACGCATCCGTGGTCTGACCTCGTTCGGCGAGGACGAGGCGGGCGAGCTCTACGTCGTGAGCCAGGACGGGACGATCTTCCGCATCGAGCCGAGGTGAGCCCGCGCGACGAAGCCGCAGCGCGCATCGGCACGCGCATCAGGATCAGGCAGAGAAGAGACCAGACCATGCTCAGCACTTGCTCCGGATCGACCACCCGTACGCTGCAGCGCCGTGCCGACGGCGCGGAGGCGCTGTCGTGAGCGCCGTCGCTCGTCGCCTCGCCGAGCTCTTCGAGCGCTCGCCGTTCTGGCGCGAGCGCTGGCGCGCGGCGGGCTACGTGCGCGCGCCCGAGACGCTCGACGGCCTCGCCCCGCTTCGCATCGAGGAGCTCGCGGCCGACGAGCAGGCGCACCCGCCGTACGGCACCTGGCGCGCGGCGTCGGAGTTCGTGCGCGTCGGCGTGCCGGTGCGCACGAGCCCGCTCGAGATGGTCGTCTTCACCGCCGCCGATCTCGAGCTCGAGTCGCGCGTCGGCGCGCTCGCGCTTTCGAGCGTCGGTCTCGCGCCGGGCGGGCGCGAGACCAACACCCTGCCCGGCGGGCTCGCGACGCCGGGCGCGCTCGTGGTCGGGGACGCGGCGCAGGCGCTCGGCGCGCTCGACATGCCGGTCGGGCCGATCGGCGGCGGGCCGCCGCGCGACGCCGCGTTCGACTTCTGGCAGCGTGTCAAGCCAGATTTCGTGGTGCTCGATGCCGCCGGCGCAGCCGACCTCGCGCGTCTGCTCGACGAGCGGGGCACGACGGCGTCGGGGATCGGTCTTCGTGGTGCGGTGGTGGTGAGCGACCTCCGGGATCCGCTACCCGAGGTGCCCGAGCTCGGCGTTCCGGTGGCGCGGATCGTCGGCCTCGCGGAGGCGTTCTCGCTGCTCGCGCCGTGCGACGCGGACGGCGTTTTCGTCGTGCCGCGCGGCGAGGTGATCGTCGAGGTGCTCGACGGCGAGCTGGTCGTGACCACGCTCCGGCATTCCGCCGCGCTGGTCCGTCATGCGACCGGTGTGCGCGCACGACTCGTGCCGCCGCCGGTCGGGCGCAGCGAGGATCTGGCGTTCGTCCTCGTTTGACACGCCATCAGCGGGGCTCATAGAACGAAACCCTTTCGGATGAAGGAGTCGAGAATGGACAAGCGTTGGATCGCGATCGCGGCAGCCGCGATCGTTGCGTGCTCGCAGCAGCCGAGCTCGGACGAGGCCAAGCAGTCGCCGACGAGCCAGCCGGCGGCGGCGACGGCGGCGGCTCCCGCGCCGGCCGCCAACGCGCCCGCCGCGGCGCCCGCGGGCGGCACGGCGGCGCTCGACAAGAGCAAGATCACCGAGCTGATCAAGCGGTACTACATCAACAGCGGACAGATCCCGCCCGACGTCAACATGGAGGTCACCGAGCTCAAGCCGTCCCAGGTGACCGGCTTGACCGACGGCACGCTGCACCTCTCGCGCGGCGCTCAGTCGCAGGACGTGCCGTTCCTGATCACCTCCGACGGCCGCTGGTTCCTGCGCACCGATCCCGTCGATCTGACGGTCGATCCCGTGCAGGACGTGATCAGCAAGATCGACACGGGCCCGGACAACCCGCGCCTCGGCCCGGCGGACGCGAAGGTGACGATCGTCGAGTACTCGGACTTCCAGTGCCCGTTCTGCGCGCGCGCCGAGGAGATCGTGCAGGGCGAGGTGCTCAAGGAGTACGGCGACAAGGTCACGTTCATCTACAAGCAGTTCCCGCTGACCTCGATCCATCCGTGGGCGGAGCCCGCGTCGGTGATGGGGCTGTGCGTCTACAAGCTCGCCGGCAACGACGCGTACTGGAAGTACCACGCGGCGGTGTTCAAGGCGCAGAAGGAGATCCCGAACGAGGATCCGGACGCGAAGCTGCTCGAGCTCGCCAAGGAGGCGGGCGCCGACGAGGCCAAGGTGAAGGCGTGCTACGACGCCGGCGAGACCAAGCCGATCGTCGAGGCGACGCTCGCCGAGGCGGAGGCGATCGGCGTGAACTCGACGCCGACCTTCTTCATCAACGGCCGCCGTCTGTCGGGCGCGCAGTCGCTCGACGCGTTCAAGGCGCTCATCGATCCGGAGCTGCAGGCCGGCAGCTGACGACGCGCGCGTCGACGCGCCGGTGTCGCGTGCTGCGCGGTGCCGGCGCGTCGACGGCGTGATTCGCCCCCCACGCGCAGCGGCCGCTCTCGCGCGCGACGCAGCTCGTCGGCGTCGTATCGCTGCTGCGGCGGCGTGATCCTGGCGCGCGATCGTCCCGCGCGCGCGATCGCCTAGCGCGCGGCGCTCGCCGCCTCGCGGCGCAGCTTGCCGTACAGGCGGAACAGCTCGTAGAAGGCGCGCGCGATGACGCGCGGGTTGCCGCCCGAGGAGCGTCCCTTCTCGCGCGGCAGGTGGCGCACGGGCACCTCGACGATGCGCGCGCCGCGCGCCTGGAGGCGCGCGAGCAGCTCGGCCGAGAACATCGCGCCGCCCGCTTCGATCGTCAGCCCCTGCAGCACGCGACGGTCGAACAGCTTGAACGCGCAGTCGACGTCGCGCACCGGGACGTGCAGCAGCGTCCGGATCAGCCAGTTCCAGGCGTGCGCGTTGGCGATGCGGATCGCGTTGTCCTTGCGGTCGACGCGGTAGCCGACGACGACGTCGTACCCCTCGTCGAGCTTGGCGATGAGATCGGTGATCTGACGCACGTCGAACTGGCGGTCGCCGTCGGTGAAGAACGCGTACTCGAGCGTCCCCGTGCTGAGGCCGGTCCACACCGCCGCGCCATAGCCGCGGTTCACCGGATGGCGCACGACGCGGATGCGCGGATCGTTCTCGGCGATCGCGGAGGCGCGCTGGTAGGTCGCGTCGCGCGAGCCGTCGTCGACCACGATGATCTCGAAGCGGTCCGCGACATCGGGTAGAACCGCCAGCAGATCGGCGATCATCGGCCCGACGTTGTCCTCTTCGTTGTGCGCCGGAAAGGACGCCGACAGGCCGGGGAGACGCTTCGCGGCGCTCACGACGCGCGGCTCCACGCGGGACGAGCGATCGAACCCCGCGCGGACGTCGCACCGGGCGCGGCGACGCGACAAGTAAGAATTCGATGGACGCCGGGACACAGAGAACGACCGCGGAGGAGATCGAGGCCGCCGCCGAAGCGGCCGCCGCACCGCCGGTCGCGCGTCCGCTCGAGCGCGGCACGCGCCTCGACGCGCTCTTGTTCGGCGTGCTGGCGCTGGCCGTCTACTGGCTGTCGAACGACGGCCAGTTCATGTTCTTCAACTACCACCTGCACCTCGCGGTCTCGCTGCTCAACGGACGGCTGCACATCGCCAATCCTCCGCCCTGGCTCACCGAGTTCGCATACGTCGACGGCAAGCCGTACGTCTACTTCGATCCGTTCCCGGCGGTCTTCCTGCTGCCGCTCGCCTCGCTGTGGGGACTCGGCGTCAACCTCGCGCGGGTGTCGATCGTCGTCGGCGCGTTCAACGTGGGTCTGATGCGCCTGCTGCTCGGAGCGCTCGGCGTCGAGCGCCGGACGGCGAACTGGTGCACGGCGCTCTTCGGTTTCGGCACCGTGCACTACTATGCCTCCTGGTACGGCAACACGTGGATGCTGGCTCATCTGCTGGCGGTGGCCGCGTTGACCCTCGCGTGGCTCGAAGCTCGCGGCGCTGCAAATCCTTATCTGCTGGGTCTGTTCTGCGCGATCGCCGCCACCAGCCGTTCGCCGGCGGCGCTCGGGACCCCCGTGTTCTTTTTGCTTGCTCTCCACCGCCGGCCTCGCCTGCGCACCGCCCTGGCGTTCGCCGTGCCGCTGGTCCTGACCGGCGTCCTCCTCGGTGTGTACAACTATGCTCGTTTCGGAGACTGGCTCAACAACGGTTACCTGCTCGCGAACCAGGCGCTGCTCAATCCCCAGTACGGCTCGTTCAGCTGGAGGTATATCGGCAAGAACATCTATCAGTATTTCCTGCGCGTCCCCGAGCTGAGCTCGAGCTGGCCGTACCTGATCCTCACCGACCACGGCTTGAGCCTGATCGCGACCACGCCCGCCGTGCTGCTGCTGTTCCGGCGCGGCTGGAGCGAGCGCGCCCCTGACGCGGCGCTGCTCGGTCGTCTCTCGCTCGCCGCGTGCGCGCTGATCCTCGGCCTCTACCTCTGCTACTTCTGGGACGGCTGGCGGCAGTTCGGCAGTCGCTACACGCTCGACTTCACGCCCTTCCTGATCGTCGCCCTGGCGCTGCGCAACGATGCGCGCCCCGGTCTGCGTCGCTGGCCGCTGCCGACGCTGGTGCTGCTCAGCATCGCGATCAACGTCTGGGGGACCTGGTACTGGCGCTACCAGCGCATGTGACGTCGCGACCGCGCTGGCGCAGGGCTGGCGTGCCGCGCGCGAAGCGCGCGCAGAGCCGCAGCACGGACGCGTGCCGTGCCGCGGCGCGGTGCGCGTATCGCTCGGGACGTGCCTCTCTTGCGCCGCGCACCCGGGTATTCCAGTAATCGAAGACGAGGCATGACCGTCGAATCGACTCCGTTTCGTGCCCTGCCCGACCTCGAGCGCGACCTCCTCGCCCTGGTCGAGGAGCACTTGCTCGACGGCGACGTGCGGCTCGACGCCACGTCGCCGCTGTCCTCGGCCGGTCTCGATTCGATGGCGGTGATGCAGCTGCTGCTGCTCATCGAGGACCGCTTCGGGCTGTGGCTCCCCGAGGAAGACCTGACGCGGGAGAACTTCGCGTGCATCCGCGCGCTGGCCGCCGCCCTCGAGCGTCGGCTCGCGGAGCGCGAACGGGTGCTTTGACGCCGGTCACGCGCTGCGACGTCCTGGTGGTCGGCGGCGGCAGCGCGGGTCTCGCCGCGGCGATCGCGGCGGCGCGCAGCGGCGCGCACACGATGCTCGTCGAGTGGCACGCGACGCTCGGCGGCATGGCGACCGCGGCGCTCGTGCACTCGGTGTGCGGTCTCTACCTGCTGCGCGACGACCCCGGCGCGGTGGCCGCCAACCCCGGCTTCGCGACCGAGATCGCGGATCGCCTGCTCGCGATCGGCGGCGCGTGGGGCCCCGTGCGCATGGGACGCGTCGACGTGCTGCCGCACCGTCCCGCGGCGTTCGCGCGCGTCGCCGACGAGACCGCCTGCGCGACGGAAGGTCTCGAGCTGCGCTTTCACACCGCGGTGATCGGCATCGAGGGCGATTCGACGGTCGAGGCGGTCGACCTCTCGTGCCGGGGCGCGCGCGAGCGCGTCGTGCCGCGCGTCGTGGTTGACGCATCCGGTGACGCGGTGGTCTGCGCGCTCGGCGGCTTTGCTTGCGAGATGGAGCCGAGCGAGCGTCTGCAGCGTCCGGCGTACGTCTTTCTGCTCGAGGGCGTCGCGGAGGGCGCGCTCGCCGACCAGGCGCGGCTCGTCCTCGCGCACCGCATCGCGTCCGCGGTGCGCGCGGGCGCGCTGCCCGAAGGCGCGCTCGGCGCCTCGCTGCGCGCGACCGATCGTCCCGGCGAAGCCTACGTGACGATCGACCTGGCCGGCCCGCCCGGCATGGCCTACGACCCGACCAACCCGCGCTGTCTCTCGGCGCTCGAGGTCCACGGTCGCGCGCTCGCCGCACGGCTCGCCGACCACCTGCGCGCCGAGGTCGACGGCTTCGCGGGCTCCTGGATCGCCGCGCTGCCGGCGCGCGTCGGCATCCGCGAGAGCCGGCGCGCGATCGGCGAGCGTCGCATCGAGACCGCTGACATCGAGCGCGGCGCGACCTTTCCCGACGCGGTCGCGCTCGCCACCTGGCCGATGGAGATGCGCGAGCAGCCGACCGGACCGCGGCTGCGCTTCCCTGTGGACGGACGCCCGACGCAGATCCCGCTCGGCGCGCTGCGCGTGCGCGGCGTGCCGAACCTGCTGGTCGCCGGACGCTGCATCTCGGCGAGCCACGAGGCGCAAGCGTCGCTGCGCGTGATCGGCACCTGCCTCGCGACCGGTGAGGCTGCGGGCCTCGCCGCGGCACTCCTCGCCGACGGCTTCGCAGCGCCCGACACGACCACGCTCGCCGCCGCGGTGAACGCGGCGCGCGAGCGCATCATGCTGCCCGCGCCCGGCAACGGCGCGCGCGCCTCGGGACGCTCGTGAACGCCCCCGACTGGAGGAGCTCGAACGCCGCGGACGCGATCCTCGCCGCACGCGCGCACGACGAGCGTCCGGCGCTGATCGACCTGATGCGGACCGGCGCGGACGCGACGAGCAATGCCGGCGTCGCGGTGAGCTACGCGCGACTCGTGGAGCTGGTCGAGGCGGCGACCCGCGAGCTGCGCGCGCTCGGCCTCGCGCGCGACGGTGGCGAGGTGCCGCGGGTCTGCCTCGCCGGCGCGAACGGCACGACGTACGTCGTGCTCGCGCTCGCCGTGCTGCGCGCGGGCGCTTGCCTCGTGCCGCTCGCGAGCGAGCTGTCGCACGCGGAGCGCGAGCAGCTCGTGCGCGCGGTGCATCCCCGCGCGGTGCTGCTCGCACCCGGCGCGCGCTGGGAAGGCTCTGTCGCGCCGCAGCGCGTGCTGCGCGTCGGCGGCGACGAGGTGGGCGTCGTCCTCGCGCCGTGCGGCGATGCGCGCTCGCCGCTCGACGAGGCTCGGCTCGCCGCGCTCGATCCCGCGTTCATCCGCTTCAGCTCGGGCACGACCGGCGCGAGCAAGGGTGTGGTGCTCTCGCACCGGACGCTGCTCGAGCGGGTCGCAGCGGCGAACCGCGGCCTCGGCATCACGGCCGACGACCGGGTGCTCTGGGTGCTGTCGATGGCGCACCACTTCGCCGCGTCGATCCTGCTCTACCTCGCGAACGGCGCGACCACCGTCCTGGTCGGCGCGCAGCTGCCGGCGGAGCTGCTCGGCGCGGCGCGCGAGCACGCCGCGACCGTGCTCTACGCGTCGCCGTTCCATTACGGATCGCTCGCTGCGGTGCGCGCCGAGGGTGCGTGGCCGTCGCTGCGGCTTGCGGTGTCGACCGCGGCCTCCCTGCCGACGACGACCGCGCGCGCCTTCGAGGCGCGCTTCGGCGTGCCGCCGGCGCAGGCGCTCGGCATCATCGAGGTCGGCATCGTCGCGCTGAACCGCACGCCGCGCGAGCGGCCCGAGTCGATCGGCCGTCCGCTGCCGGACTTCGCGGTCGAGCTCCGAGACGAGCGTGGGGCGGTCGTCGCACCGGGCGAGATCGGCGAGCTCTTCGTGCGCGGCCCGGGGATGCTCGACGCGTACCTGTGGCCGTTTCGCAGCCGCGACGAGATCCTGCAGGACGGCTGGTTCTCGACCGGCGATCTCGCGACCGCGGCCGCGGACGGTAGCTTGACGCTGGTCGGGCGCGCGCGCAGCGTCATCAACGTGTCGGGCCTCAAGTGCTTCCCGGAGGAGATCGAGGCGGTGCTCGAGCGCCATCCGGAGGTCGCGGCGGCGCGGGTGTCCGGACGCCCGCACGCGCACGTCGGCGCGGTGCCGGTCGCCGACGTGGTGCCGCGCGATCCGCAACGCCCGCCCGAGCCGCGCGAGCTCGCGGCGCACTGCCGCGCCTCGCTCGCGCGCTTCAAGGTCCCGGTCGAGTTCCGCTTCGTCGACGAGCTGCCGCGGACGGCGAGCGGCAAGGTGAAGCGCTGAGGCTCGCCCGACGGCGCGCCGCACTGTAGGACGAGCGTAGGACGCCCCATGCGCTACCTCGACGGACCCCGCCCGCGCCTGTTCGCCCACCGCGGCGGCGCGCGCATCGCACCCGAGAACACGCTCGCGGCGTTCGCCGCCGGTCTCGCCGCCGGCGCCGATCGCCTCGAGCTCGACGTGCACGCGACCCGCGACGGCCACGTCGTCGTGATCCACGACCCGACCGTCGACCGCACGACCGACGGCACGGGCGAGGTGCGCGAGATGACCCTTGCCGAGCTGCAGCGTCTCGACGCCGGCTTCCACTTCGCCGGACCGCGCGGCGACTTCCCGTACCGCGCGCGCGGCGTGTGCGTGCCAACGCTCGCCCAGCTCCTCGAGGCGTTCCCCGGCGTGCCGCTCAACATCGAGATCAAGCAGTGCGAGCCGGCGATCGAGGAAGCGGTGCTCGACGTGCTCGACCGCTTCCGCGCCCGGGACCAGGTGCTGCTCGCCGCCGAGGACGCGTCGATCATGGAGCGCATCCGCGCCGCGGCGCCCGACATGCTGACGAGCTTCTCCGCGCTCGACGTGCTGGGCTTCGTCACCGCTCTGCAGAACGGCCAGATCGACACGTACCAGCCGCCCGGCATCGCGCTGCAGATCCCGCCCGCCTTCGGCGACATCGAGCTCGTCACCGCCGAGTCGGTCGCGGCGGCGCACCGGCTCGGGCTCGAGGTGCACGTCTGGACGATCGACGAGCCCGACGAGATGGAGAGGCTGCTCGACCTCGGCGTCGACGCGCTCATGAGCGACGTTCCAGGGCTCGCCGCGGAGGTGCTGCGCCGTCGCGGCCTGCGCTGAGCGTCAGTACTTGACGCGTGCCGAAGCGCACCGGTGGACGTGCGAGCGCCGGCGGCGCGGAGCCCGTGCGCACTGACGCAGAAGCAGCCGACGCCGGAGGATCGCTGACCATAGGCGCAGGCGCGTGCGCCGCGGCGACGTCGAGCTCCCCGCGCGCGTGCAGCATCTTGAGCAGCTCGGCGAACGCGTCCGCGACCCGCGGCATCTCGATCCCGAGCTCGCGCAGGACGCGCTGCGAGTCCGTCGTGTCGATCCGCGTGCGCACGCTCAGGTACGGCACGTAGGGCATCGCGCGATCGAGCAGCACCCGCGCTCGGCCCCACACCACCAGGCGTAGCGCTGCGCGGAACAGCGGCCGCGGCACGAACGCGAGCGGCGGGGCGCGGAAGGTGCGGCTCGCGATCTCGCCGAGCTCGCCGAGGGTCGACGCGCGTGGCCCTGCTGCGAGGTGGTACCAGCGGCCGTCGCTCAGCGGTCGCTCGGCGAGCGCGAGCGTCGCGCGCGCGACCAGGTCGACCGGCACGAGGTCGACGATCGAGGACGGCGTCCCCGGCACCCAGCGCCAGCCGTGCGTCAAGTAGAGATGGAGCAGCATCAGGAAGCGTGCGCGCGGCTCGTCGGCGAGGCCGCGGGCGGGCGCGCCCGTGCTGCACCGGACGCCGTCGGCAGGCCCGAACGAAGCTCGCGGCTCCTCATCGGCCGGCGCGTCGCTCGCCCGCTGCGCTGCGGGGTGCGCAGCGGGCGGAGCGAGCGCCGGACCGATGATGCTTGGCCGGACGATCGTCACCGGCAGCGTCGCCATGGCCCGGCGCGCGACCTCCTCGGCCTCCCACTTGGTGCGCTCGTAGGTATTACGGAAGCGCCCGGGCGGCGCCGGCCCCTCGAGCAGCGTGCGCGCGCGCTCGCCGCCGACGAACGCGGTGCTGACCAGCACGAAGCGCTCGAGCCGCTTCATGCGGCGCGCGAGGTCGAGGAGCTGGCGCGTGCCGTGGACGTTCACCTGCCGCGCACGATGCAGGTCCTCGTCGAAGCGCACCGTGGCGCCGGCGTGCACGACGTGCGTCACCTCGCTGGTGATGCGCTCGACGTCGCGCGGCGAGAGCCCGGCGCGAAGCCGCATCAGGTCGCCGCTCACCGCGACCGCGCGTGGCGCGACGCGCCGCCAGCCGAGCGCCGCCGCGCGCCGCTCGAGGTCGCCGACGGGCGCGCGCAGCAGCGCGTAGACGCGCGCGTCGGGCTCGCGGCGGGCGATCTCGCGCAGGATCTCGCGGCCGAGAAAGCCGCTCGCGCCGGTCAGCAGGTAGCATCGCTCGGGCATCGTCGGGCTCCGCTCGTCGGCGCTGAGCAAGCCGCGGTCCGCGGCCGCGAAGCGCGAAACGTGCGAAGCCGCGCGGCGCGTCCGCGCGCGCTCGCAACGCGAAGCTGCGACTCGCGAAACATTCCGTTGCGCGACGTTGCGCGCTGGCGTGAAACGCACGCCGGGACCCGCACGAGGCCACGCGACACGACGCGCGCGACGCGCCGCACTCGCACCAGGCCCGCACCAGGAGAATCCATGCTTGACGCTCAGCGCCAGGCGAAGTCCGCCACCTCGACGCGCACCTCCGACGCGGCCTCCGAGTGCGTGCCCTCGTCCGCATTCGGGATGACGACCACGAGCGCGCGCCCCGTGTCGCGCGCAGCGAGCCAGCACGGCTCGTCGACCGGGAGCCGCATGCTGCCGAGCGGGCGCGGCACGCCGCCCGCGGCGTCGGCGAGCGCGATCTCGGCGGCGAGCCACCAGCGTCCGTCGTCGGCGCGGCGCAGCTCGAGCGTCACCAGGTAGCTCTCGCCGGGGACGAGCTCGTGCGCGACGTACGGCGCGTCGCCCGGGCAGTCGGGATCGCGGCCGTCGTAGACGCACGCGTCGGCGAGGCGCTCGAAGTAGAAGCCGTGCGGGCGCGCGATCCAGTTGCCGCCGATCAGTGCGTAGCCCGCGTTGACCGGCGGCGTGATCGCGAGCTGCTCGCACGAGGTCGTCGCGCCGCGGTCGAGAAAAGTGCCCGCGACCGCGAACGCCCAGTGGTCGGGGAGCCTCTCGTGCGCCGTGAGACGCACCGACGCGCGCTGCGCGTCGCGCCGCGGGGCCGGGGCGAGCGACAGCAGGGTGTCGCCGGGCAGCCACGGCGGCTGCGGCACGACGCTCACCGCGGGCGCGCGCCCGTCCGCCGCCGCGGCCTCCGCATCACGCTCGAGAACGCACGCCGAGTGGCTGCGGTCGGGGTGGAGCCCCGCGTCGCGCGGCCGGACGATCCGCCAGCCGCCGAGCTCGCCACCGCACGGCGGCAGTCCGGGCTCGGCGCACGCGCCGACGCCGGTCGCGCACGCCGCGCCCGGACGCGCCGCCCGGACGCCGAATACGAGCGCGGCGACCACACAGAGCAGAAGGACGAGACGAGGGAGCGACCGGACCACGTTCGAGGGCAGGCGCCGATCAGCGGTTCGACGTCGAACGTCCGGCGGACTCGGCGAGCGCGCGCCGCACCGCGTCCGCGACCGTGGTGGCGATCAGCGCCTGACCCTCGGCGTTGGGGTGGACCCAGTCGAGGTGCAGGCGGTCGTTGCCGGCCGCGTCGAACACGGGTGCGAGGTCGATGACCTGCACGCCCTCGCGCGCGCCGACCCTGCGGGTGATGTCCTGGTAGACCGGGTGCGCCGCGATGTTGGCCTCGACCTGATCGAGCGGCTGGTTCCAGTGGCGCGCGATCGCCTCCGGCATGCCGGGCGGGATCGAGAGCGACGGGTAGACGAGTAGGATCGGCGTGCTGCCCGCCTCGCGCAGCGCGCGGACGGTGCGCACGAGCTGCTCCTCGTACTCGTCGGGTGCGACGTCGGGGACGTAGCGGCTCGCGGGCTTGGGCGGCGCGGGCGGCGCCTCGGGATCGGGCGCGGTCGCGACGTCGAAGAGCAGCGCGCAGGCGCGGCTGCGGAAGCAGGCGTACGCGGCGCGCCGCGCCCACAGGCTCCAGAAGCGCGTACGGGTCGCCGGGAAGTGGTCGTTGAAGCCGACCATGACGAGCGTCACCGGGGCGTGCGCGCCGTCGCGCTCGGCGAGGAGACGCGCCTCGTAGACCGTGTAGCCGGGCACGCCGAGGTTGCGGACCCGCACCGGCGCGCCGGATCCGCTCGCGAGCAGCGCCTCGAGCCGTGCGGGGTAGGTCTCGTCGTCCGGCACGCCGTAGCCGAAGGTGCTCGAGTCGCCGATGCAGTCGACGGCGACCTCCTCGGGGGCCGTGGGGGCGGTCCCGTGGACCCGGTTGCCGTTCGCGTCGGTGCGAAACGGGATCGCCAGGTCGAGCCCCCGGTAGTCGAGGTTCGGCTTCAGCACCCAGCCGAGCTCGCGATGCGGCTCGTACATCGCGGGAAAGCGCGGGAAGAGCGCCATCCGGGGACGCAGGTCGGGCGGCTGGTAGCCGGCAAGGCGCAGCGCGACCTCGAGCACGACCCAGGGGGCGAGCAGCGCCAGCAGGATACGGACGGCCGTGCCGGCGCGCCTGCGCCAGGGGCGGTCCGCCGGGCGACGTCCATCCCCGGCGTCGCGGGCGCCGTGCATCTCGGCGGGCAGCCCCGTCATGCCGCACCGCCGACGCAGCGTGCGGCGGCATCCGTGCGCTCGTCGTCCCTCATGTGCGCGGCCCGCGTCCGGGCGCAGTGTGGGGCACATCGGTCGGGCGCGCAAGGACGGCCGATCGCCGGGGGTGGGCAAGGCCGAGTCCGCACACGGACGGGCCGTAGACGGCCATATCAAGACATCAAGACCTGATCACCACCCGTTGACAATTGGTTGGACCATCAGATAGCTGGATCTCATGACCGCCACGTCGCGCACCGTCGTGCCCTTTCAGCCGCCACGGCGCCGCCGCCTGCACCAGGACGTCTTCGAGCAGCTGCGCGACGCGATCCTCGACGGCCGCTACCAGCCGGGCGACAAGCTGCCGCCCGAGCGCGAGCTCGCCGAGGAGTTCCAGGTCAACCGCACCTCGGTGCGCGAGGCGATCAAGGTGCTCGAGGGGATGCGGCTCGTGTCGGTCCGTCAGGGCGACGGCGCGACCGTGTTGCCGCTGATCGACGCCTCGCTCGACGTGCTGCCGGCGATGATCTTCCACGGCGGACGCGTCGACATGACGCTGCTCGCCGAGCTCAACGAGGTGATGCGGCCGCTGCTCTTCGAGATGGGCCGCCTCGCGATCGAGCGCAACGGCACGGCGCGCCTCCCGGAGCTCAAGGCGCTGCGCGACACCGTCGCCGACACGACGCTCGACCTCGAGGAGCGCGCACGCGCGCTGCGCGCGGTGCTGCTCGTCCTCTCGGACATGACCGGCAACCGCGTGTGGCAGATGCTCGCGCGCCGTACGCACGCGTTCCTCACCTCGGAGCCGCTGCAGGCCGCGCGCGGCAAGCTGCGTCCCGATCCCGGACGCGTCGTGCCGGCGATGGACGAGTGCATCGCGGCGCTCGAGGCGGGACGCATCGAGGACGCGGTCGCCGCGCTGCAGCGGGTCATCCGCACCATCGAGGAGAACACGATGCGCGATACGCGCAACGACAGCACGGACCGGAGGAAGGCATGACCGAGTTCACCATCGACACGCCGACGCAGGAGCCGCCGCTCGAGACCGCGATGAAGGTGGTCTACCAGTGGAGCTACGACCCGGCGGTCGACGAGCTGCGCAACCTGTACGTCAAGGCGACGGAGGCGCAGTGGGTCGCCGAGCGCGACATCGACTGGGAGCGCGACATCGACCACGCCAAGTTCGCGACCACGCCGCTCGGCTCGCCGCTGCCGATCGAGAAGACGTCGTACTGGCGCTCGCTCAGCGAGGAGCAGCTCTGGGAGATCACGCGGCGGACGGCGTCGTTCCGCCTGAGCCAGTTCCTGCACGGCGAGCAGGGCGCGCTGATGGTCGCGGCGCAGCTCGTCAACTCGGTGCCGCACACCGACGCGAAGTTCTACGCCGCGACGCAGACGATGGACGAGGCGCGTCACGTCGAGGTGTTCGCCAAGTACATCGAGAAGCTCCACGAGATCCGCCCGATCGCGGCGCCGCTGCGGCGCGTCCTCGACTCGACCCTGCAGACCGGCAACTGGCTCGAGAAGCTCGTCGGCATGCAGATCGTCGTCGAGGGGCTCGCGCTCTACAGCTTCAAGGACATGCGTAGCTTGACGCAGGAGCCGCTGCTCAAGGACCTGCTGACCTACGTCACGCGCGACGAGGCGCGCCATCACGCGTACGGCGTGCAGTACGTCGACCGCTGCGTTCCATGCTTGACGGAGGCGCAGCGCATCGAGCTCGAGGACTTCGCGCTCGAGGCGTCGCGCACGCTGATCGACAACCGCAACCAACAGGCGTTCCTCGCCGAGGTGCTGCGCGTGTGGTCGGAGGCGGGCGTCGACACGAACGAGCTGCTGAATTGCCTGCAGCGCGAGATGGACGAGCTGACGCGCGACGAGAAGAAGGGCAAGCGTCTCGGCCCGGTGCAGGGCTTCGTCATCCCGACGCTGCGTCGCTGCGGCCTGCTCTCCGAGCGCGTCGCCGCGCACTACCACGACTTCCTGCGCCACAACCTGACGCGCAACCTGGTCGGCGAGGACGTCGAGGAGTTCCTGCGCTACCTGCCGGACCTGCCCGAGGACACGGCGGCCTGGGTGCTGAGCGAGCTGCACGAGGCGTAGCGCGCGCGAGGTCGGGGTACGGCGCGGCGCGCTCGTGACCACCGAGCGCACGCGGTGCGCTTCGCCGTGCCCCGTGAACGATCTCGCGCCGCGCTGCGATGCGCAACGCACGGCGTCGCGCGCGCTGCGTCGGCCACGCGAGCCGGGATGGTGCATGCGCCGCAGACGCTGCGGTGCATCCAGGATGCTAGCGGCCGAAAAGTTCAAAGTCTCTAGCGGCACCGCCGATAGAGGTCGTGTCGGCCATGGCATTCGGCTCGATTCGGCGGCGTCTGCAGTTCCTCCCGCTCGGCGGCAAGCTCGCGCTGATCGTGGCGCTGTTCGGCGCGATCGTGGTGACGCTCGTCGTGGTCGCCGTCGTCGAGATGCGCATTCTGTCCGCCGTGCGCGCGTACGTCGGCGGCGAGGGGCTGTGGTCGAAGGGGCAGAAGAGCGCGGTGCTGCACCTGCAGCACTACGCGCGCACGCACGACACGGAGGAGTACCGCCACTTCCGCGAGGCGATCGCGGTGCCGCTCGGCGATCGCGACGCGCGCCTCGCGCTCGATCGCGAGGACCCCGATCGCGACGCCGCGCGCCGCGGCTTCCTCGCGGGCCGCAACCACCCGGACGACATCCCGGGCATGATCGACCTCTTCCTGTGGTTCCGCGACGTGCCGCAGATGGCGCGGGCGATCGAGGTCTGGGCCGCGTCCGACACCTACATCCTCGCGCTCGCGTCGCTCGGCGAGCGGATGCACGCCGCGATCTCGTCCGGTCGCACGCGGCCGTCCGATCTCGAGCCGCTGCTCGACGAGCTGCACGAGATCGACCGCGCGGCGACGGAGCTCGCCGACGAGTTCAGCGCGAGCCTCGGCGACGGCGCGCGTCGCGTGCGGCGGCTGCTGCTGGTCCTGATCGTCGCGCTCGCGGTGCTGCTGCTGTCGGTCGGCGCCTGGCTGTCGTGGATGCTCGTGCGGCACGTCCGCGAGGGCGAGCGTCGCTACCGCCACCTGCTCGACACCGCGAAGGATGCGATCGTCGTCACCGACCCCGCGACCGGGCGGGTCGTCGACGCGAACGCGAAGGCGGGGCAAATGTTCGGCCGACCGCTGCCGCAGCTCGTCGGCATGGCGGCGTCGGATCTGCACCTGCCGTGGGCGGCGCCGGACGGGACGTCGCACGCGCCGCTCACCGAGTCGCGCGCGACGCCGATCGAGATCGAGGCCGTCGCGGCGGACGGCACGCTCATCCCGGTCGAGGTCACGACCGCGGGTGCTGTGATCGACGGTCGTCGCGTCGTGCACGGCATCCTGCGCGACGTCACCGAGCGGCGTCGCGCCGAGGCGGCGCTGCGTGAGTCGCGGCGGCGCCTCGAGGAGGAAGCGTGCGTCTCGGCGGCGCTGGTGCGCGTCGGGCACGGTCTGATCGCGTCGCTCAGCGAGCCGGAGCTGCTCGATCGCCTCTGCCAGCTCACGGTCGAGGTCATGGACTGCGACGCGAGCCAGACCTGGCTCTCGCAGCCGAACGACGGTGCGCTGGTCGCGCGCGCCGGCTTCGGGCCGACGCCCGGCGAGGGCGAGCGAGGACGCGGCGTGCGCATCGCGCGCGAGGAGCTGCAGAGCTTTCTCGCGCGGCTCGAGCGCGAGCGCGTCGTCTGGTTGCGCGGCGACGACGTCGTGCGCGCCGGGCTCGGCGCGCTGGCGCAGCAAGGCGCGCTCGCCGACGGTCTCTACGTCGCGCTCCGTCGCGGCGACGAGATCGTGGGCTTCCAGACGGCCTGCCGAAGGGACGCGACGCGCGACTTCGACGCCGCGCAGCTGCGCGTCGCCGAGGGCATCGGACAGCTCGCCTCGATGGCGCTCGCCAACACGCAGCTGCTCGAGGAGCTCGAGAAGGCGAACCGCGTCAAGTCGGAATTCGTCGCGGCCATGTCGCACGAGCTGCGCACGCCGCTGCACATCATCGTCGGCTACTCGAGTCTGCTGCTCGAGGAAGCTTTCGGCGCGCTCTCGTCCGCGCAGGCCGACACCGTGCAGCGCATCGAGCGCGCGGCCGACGAGCTGTGCGAGCTGGTGTCGTCGACGCTCGACATGAGCCGCCTGCAAGCCGGACAGGTGCAGGTCCTGCCCGAGATGGTCGAGATCGACGACTTCCTGCACGAGATGTCGCTCTCCGTGCAGGTGCCGCGCGACAAGACCCGTCTCACGCTCGACTGGCGCCGCGAAGGCGTCGTCCCGCCGATCTTCACCGATCGTCTGAAGCTCAAGGTCGTGATCAAGAACCTGGTGCGCAACGGGATCAAGTTCACCGACGCGGGGAGGGTGAGCGTCACCGCGCGCGCCGTGCGCGGTGGCGTCGAGTTCGCCGTGCGCGACACTGGGATCGGCATCCCGCTCGAGAAGCAGGCCGAGATCTTCGACGCCTTCCATCAAGGCGCCAACACCGCCGAGCGGTCGTACGGCGGCGTCGGGCTCGGGCTCTACATCGCGAACCGTCTGGTCGCGATGATGGGCGGGACGATCACGGTCGAGAGCGCGCCCGGGTGCGGCTCGACGTTCCGCGTCTGGCTTCCGGCAGTGCTCACCGCGCACAGGCGGGCTGCGTGACGGGCGCGCGTACGGTCGTTTGCGGCGCCCGAGCGGTCTGTACGGCGGACGGGGTTTGGCGTAGCCTGATCTCGTCGCGTCGCACGCGGGCCCGAGCGGCGCGCGACGGGGGCAGGGGGAGCGTGCGGAAGTCGATCATGAGCCGATGGGTCGTGCTGTGCGCGCTGGCGTGGCCAGCGCTCGCGCTCGGCTGCGGTCTCGCGTTCGCGTCCGGTCGTCCGGATTCGGTGATGGAGGAGGTTCCGCCGCCGTCGCGGTCCGACGTGGATCCGCGGACGGACGATGAAGACGCTCGCCCGGAAGGCGCGGACGCCGCGGGAACCGCAGACACCAGCGCGCAAACCGGCGACGGCGAGGACGACGCCTTCGCGGACGACGAGCTCGAGCTCGAGATCGACGAGCGCCCGACGTCCTTCCCTGATCCCTGGGAGAAGTTCAACCGCCGGACTTTGAGCTTGAACCAGACCATCGACCGCTGGTTCTTCGCTCCCGTCGCGCGCGCGTACGGCTACGTCATGCCCGATCGCGCGAAGGAGAGCGTGCGCGACTTCTTCACCAACCTCGAGTCGCCGGCGGTGTTCGTCAACGACGTGCTGCAGGGCGAGCTGTCGGACGCGGCGACCACCTTCGCGCGCTTCTCGGTCAATACCATCTTCGGGCTCGCGGGATTCTTCGACCCCGCGAGCGAGCTCGGCATCGAGAAGCACAGCTCGGACTTCGGCGAGACGCTCGCGAAGAACGGCGTGGGCAGCGGGCCGTTCCTGATCGTGCCGCTGGTCGGCCCGACCACCGTGCGCGACGGCCTGGGCTCGCTGGTCGACGTCGCGATGCAGCCGAGCATCTACCTGCTCGGCCCCACACCGATCGTCGCCGCCGGGCTACAGGAGGGCACCTACGGGATCACGCTGCGCGAGGCGCACGGCGAGGATCTCGAGCGCCTCGAGCAGGGCTCGCTCGACTACTACGCGGCGCTGCGCAGCGCGTACTACCAGGACCGCATGGCGCACCTGGGCGGTGTCGGGGTCGCGGAAACGACGCCGGGCGCCGCCGCGACGGACGCCGCGAGCGACGCCGTCGACGGGTCCGCGCCGCTCGGCGACGCGGATCCGGCGGGAACGCCGCCGAACGGCTGATCGCCGCTACTTGACCTTGCCCGCCGCGAGGTCGGCGATTTTTGCATCGACGCTCGCGAGCAGCGCCGGGAAGCCCTCGCGCTCGAGGATCGCGGTGAAGTCCGCGCGTCGCAGCGACAGCTCGCTCACCGTGCCCTTCAGGTAGACGTCGATCACCTTCCAGCCCGACTTCGTGCGGCGCAGCCGGTAGGCGAGATCCATGTTCTCCGCGCCGGGGTCGATCAGCCGCGTGCGTACGAGCACGGTGTCCTGCGCCGCGGGCTCCTCGCCGAGGGTCTCGAAGCGCTGCCCGTCGTAGCCCTTCATCCGCCCGGCGTAGTTCGCGACCATGAAGCGCCGGAAGGTCGCGATCCAGCGCTGCTGCTCGTCCGCGGGCAGCTTGTCGAAGGCGCGGCCGAGCGACTTGCGCGCCATGAAGTCGAGGTCGAACGCGGTGTCGAGGAGCGGCTCGAGGCGTGCGGCGCGGGAGTCGAAGCTCGACGCCCCGGAGTCGCGCATGACGGCGATCATGCCGTCGTGCAGCGTCTCGATCACCTGCCTGGGTGACGCTTCCTGCGCCGCGTAGAGCAGGCTCACGCACGCGAGCTGCAAGACCCCGGCGAGCGTCATGCGCCCCTTCGTTCCGACCTTCCGCACCGTCACCTCCCGGGCTGCATGGCCAAGCTCAACGTTCACGAACGGCGCGCGTCCGCGCAAGGGCTTTGGCCTGGCGTCGCGCTCGGTGTAGAGCAAGACGCCGCGGCACGGCCGCCGTGGCGAAGGAGGAAAACGCATGACGAGCGCGCGGCGTCTCGCGGCATCGTGCCTGGCCCTGCTTCTGCTCATCTCGTCGGCGACCGCCGATCCCGCCGCGGACGGCTGGGACCCGGCCGCCTGGGCGAACGAGGACGTCATCGAGCTGCGTACCCAGGCGCCCGGCAAGGAGCCACACTGGTTCAAGGTCTGGCTCGTCGTGATCGATGGGCAGCTCTACGTGCGTCTCGGCACGCGCGCGGCGCGGCGCTTCGAGGAGAACGAGACGCGGCCGAAGGTCACGGTGCGCATCGCGGAACGGGAGTTCCCCGCGGTCGTGGGGACGCCGGCGCCGGAGATGGCAGAGAAGGTCGACGCGGCGATGGCGGAGAAGTACTGGACCGACGTCTTCGTGCGGTACTTCGATCATCCGCTGACGTTGCGGCTCGCGCCGGAGTGAGTCGTCGCGCGCGCTGACGTCGGCGCGCGGTGTTCGTGCCGGTGGGCGCGGGCCGTGCGCGCGGTGGCGCGCTCCGCTTGCGACGGTGGCACGGCTGTCGTGGTGACCGGACGGTCGCCCGCGCGCGGTCGGGCAGAGGGGGCCGCGCGCAGCGGTCGCGTGGCCGGGGCGATTGACGAGCACGTCGTGCGCGCCCTGCCGCGCGCGCGATTTGGTGCACGTGCTCGTCTAGATCGCCCCGTCCCCGTGCCCGCTGCGCGCTGACGTCGGTCCGACGCGGGGGCGTTGCGAGAGGATGGGAAGGGAAAGGGAAGGGGAAGGCTGTCGTCCGCAAGAGCTCGCCGGAGCCGAGCTCATTCCGCACGTAGTGCTCACTTCGCGGGGTCTGCGCAGTCGACGCGGTAGATGGGGCTGCCTTCGCCTTCGCCGGCTAGGAGGTAGGCGCGGCCGTCGAAGGTGTAGGTGATGGCTTCGCCCTGCATCTGGGTGGCGCTCGTGAGCGGGACGGGCTTGGCGGTGAACACCTCTTCGAGGGATCGCGCGCCGGGGCGGGCGAGCTCCCAGACGCCGGTGTAGGTGCGGAGCAAGACGCGCTCGCCGCTGGGGTGCTGGTCGGCGGCGGTCGTCAGGCGGGCGAGCGTGGCGGGTGTGGGGAGCGTTGCGACGAGCGTCGCCTTGCCGACGTGACCGTCGCGCATGTCGTCGAGACGGTAGACCTCGCCGAGGCCGTCGACCGATTTGGTGATGACGTAGAGGCGCGCGCTGCGCGGGTCGACGAGCACGCTCTCCGTGTTGCGCGCGCCGTCGGGGTAGCGGAAGGCGTCGGCCTCGACGTGCAGGACGCGGCCGTCGAGGGCGTCGGGCTCCTCGATGCGGCCGATCCACACCTCCTTGCGGCGCAGCAGGTTGTCGCCGGTGTCGGCGAGGTAGATGCAGCTCCTGCGACTGCCCGGTGCGCACGGGCCGACCGCGACGTCCTCGGCGTCGCGCGGGCGCAGCCCGCGCAGCGGAAAGCGCGCCAGCACCTTGCCGCTCTCGTCGATCGCGAACAGCGTGCCGTGGTTGTTGGAGTCGTTGTGCGCCCAGTAGACGCCGGGGTGGCGGCGGCTTGCGGCGATGCCGGAGAGCTCGTGCAGGCCTTCCTGCGTGCGTCCCGTGCGCACCGCCTTCTCCGCGTAGCGTGCGCACGCGCCGACCTCCGCAGCCGCCGCGGACGCGGGCGACATCGCGAGCGCGGCGGCGAACGGCAGCGCGAGCGCCGCGAGCGCCGTGCGCGGTCGGTTCGGCGAGCGCGGCACGTGGCGTCGTTGACATGCCGCGAGCGGCAGCGCCAATGTCCCGTCCATGTCCGACAAGTTCGTCCGGCTCACGCCCGAGATCTATGCCTACGTGCTCGCGCACCGCAGCGAGCGCGATCCCGTGCTCGCCGAGCTGATCGAGGAGACCACGCGGCTCGGCGGCATCGCGATGATGCAGATCGCGCCCGAGCAGGGCGCCTTGCTGACGCTGCTCGCGCGCATCTCGGGGACGCGCAACGCGGTCGAGGTCGGCACCTTCACCGGCTACAGCTCGATCTCGATCGCGCGCGGGCTCGCGCCGGGCGGCAAGCTCCTGTGCTGCGACGTCAACGAGGAGTGGACGTCGATCGCGCGGCGCTACTGGGAGAAGGCCGGCGTCGCGGACCGCATCGAGCTCAAGCTCGCGCCGGCGCTCGACACGCTGCGCGCGCTGCCGCGCGACGAGAGCATCGACTTCGCGTTCATCGACGCGGACAAAGTCAATTACAAGAACTACTACGAGGAGATCCTGGAGCGCATGCGCCCGAACGGGCTCGTCGTGTTCGACAACGTGCTCTGGGGCGGCAACGTCGTCGACGCGTCGAACCAGGACGAGAGCACCAGGGCGATCCGGGAGCTGAACGCCTTCGTCGCGGCGGATCCGCGCGTCGAGTGCGTGATGATCCCGGTCGCCGACGGCCTGCTGCTGGCGCGCAAGCGCGACGCGGAGGGGAGATGATTCGCGAGGGTGAGAAGGCGCCGTCGTTCTCCGGCGTGACCGCCGACGGCAAGACGCTGTCGCTCGACGACTTCCGCGGCAAGAAGCCGCTCGTCCTCTACTTCTATCCGCGCGACAACACGCCCGGCTGCACCAAGGAGGCGTGCGCGTTCCGCGACCACGCCGGCGAGATCCAGCAGGCGGGCGCCGCGATCGTCGGCGTCAGCATGGACTCGCAGGAGTCGCACCGGAAGTTCATCGCCGACCACCGTCTGAACTTTCCGCTGCTGTCGGACCGCGACGCGACGATCTGCAAGGCGTTCGGCGTCGCGCGCTTCGGCGGCTGGTTCCCGCCCAAGCGCGTGACCTTCGTCATCGACCGCGACGGCATCGTGCGGCGCGTGATCCAGAGCGAGCTCGGCATCTCGAAGCACATCGACGAGGCGCTCGCGACGCTGCGCCAGCTCGCCGCCGAGGAGAGGGCGCCGGCATGAGCGCGGCCCGCTTCGCAGGAAAGGTGGCGCTGGTCACCGGCGCGGCGGGCGGCATCGGCCGCGCGGTGTGCGAGCGGCTCGGACGCGAAGGGGCGCGCGTCGTCGCGGCCGACGTCGACGGCGACGCGCTGGCCTCGGTCGTCTCCGAGGTGTCGCGTCTCGGCTCGGAGGCGCACGCGGTGACCGGCGACGTCAGCCGCGCCGACGACGTGCAGCGCTTCTTCGCCGAGGCGACGCGTCGCTTCGGCGGCGTCGATCTGCTGGTGAACAACGCCGGCATCGAGGGCGTCGTCAAGCCGCTCGAGGAGTATCCCGAGGAGGAGTTCGACCGCGTGCTGGCGGTGAACGTGCGCGGCGTGTTCCTCGGCCTCAAGTACGGCTACGCGGCGCTCAAGGCACGCGGTGGCGGATCGATCGTCAATCTATCGTCGGTCGCGGGCATCACCGGCAATCCGTTCGTTTCCGCGTACATCGCAAGCAAGCACGCGGTGATCGGTCTCACGCGCGCGGCGGCGGTGTCGTATCCGGCGGCGGGCATCCGCGTGAACGCGGTGCTGCCGGCGCCGATCGAGACGCGCATGATGCGCTCGCTCGAGGAAGGCTTCGCGCCGGGCGCGGGCGACACGCTGAAGCAGACGCTGCTCACGCAGATCCCGCTCGGACGCTACGGCGAGCCCGCCGAGGTCGCGTCGGTGATCGCGTTCCTGCTCAGCGACGAAGCAGCGTTCGTCAACGGCGCGCTGTACACGGTCGATGGCGGAATGACTCCCTTCTGACCTGACCGTCAATCGCACGGGCGGCGTGCCAGGTTGAGTGACGACCATGGCGCAGCGGTCGCGAATCGGACGGACCCTGATCCGTGGCGGGGCGGTGGTTCTCGCCTCGCTGGTCGCGACCGCTGCGCTCGCCGAGGTCGCGCTGCGCGTCTCGTCGCTCTTCGTCGCGCAGCAGAGCTCGGGCTGGCGTCCGGGCGCGCGCGTCCGCGTGCTCGCCGTCGGCGACTCGCACACCTACGGCGGCACCGTCGAGCCGCACGAGACCTATCCCGCGCAGCTGCAGCGCTTCCTCGACGAGGCCGCACCCGGCGTCTACTCGGTGATCAACGTCGGCATCCCCGGCGTGAACACGGCGCAGGTGCGCAACCGCCTGGCGCTCAACCTCGCGCGCTGGGAGCCCGACGTGGTCGTCTTCTGGTGCGGCATCAACAACGCGTGGAACTCGGCCGAGACCGACGCGGCGACCCCCGCGGGCTGGCTCGACCGCACGCTGCTCGGGCTCAAGGTCTACAAGCTCGTGCGCGTCGTGCAGCACGACCGAGCGCTCCACGTCGCGGCGAGGGAGCACCTTCAGGACGGACGCCACGCGGTCCAGGGCGTCAATCGCAACACGAAGATCGTCCCCTTCTTCGGTGAGGTCGTGATGCGGGAAGAGCGCGAGGTGCGCGTCGACGAGGAGCGCGTGCGCGCCGCGATGGCGGACTACCGCGCGATGCGGCGGCTCACCGAGCGCGCGGGCGCGGTGCCGATCTTCATCTCGTACCACCTCGACTTCGAGCGCTTCACGCTGCCGAACGAGGCGCTGCGCCGACTCGCGCGCGAGGACGGCTTCACGGTGGTCGACGCGCGCGCCGGTCTCGAGCGCGTGCCCGAGGCGGTGGGCCGCTTCACCTGGGCGCTGCACCCGAGCGCGCCGATCTACGGCGAGGTGGCGCGCGACGTGGCGCAGCGCATCCTGCGGCTCGCGCCGCCGCCCGACCCGACGTTCTGATCTTCCGCAGCCGGCCGCTTCGCGCGACGCTTGCACCGACCCCGCTGGGTAGAGGAAAGTACCGATTCCGCCCGAATCCCATCGCGAGCGGATCCCAAAAAGGAGCAGCACAGCATGGCCGAGAATCCGAACCAGGCCCTCGTCGGCAAGGAGGGCCCGCCCTCGACGATCCACGTCGACAAGTCGCGCATCCGTCAGTTCGCGCGCGCGATCGGCTTGACCGACCCCGCCTACTTCGACGAGGCGGAGGCGAAGAAGCGCGGCTACCCGAGCCTGATCGCGCCGCCCACGCTGCCGATCGCGCTCAGCCAGGACGCCGAGCCGGGCGGCGGCGGCGGACCGCAGATCAAGTGGGACGTGCGCAAGCTGCTGCACGAGGGCACGGAGATCGTCTACGACCGGCCGATTTTCGCGGGCGACGTGCTCACGATGAAGAGCCAGCTCAAGTCGATCGGCACGCGCGAGGGCAAGTCCGGCGTGCGCACGATCTACACCATCGAGCAGGCGTTCTACGATCAGCAGGGCAATCGCGTGTGCGCGCTCCTGCTTCGCACCTCGGAGGGACAGTGACCATGGCGGCGCCGAAGTTCGAAGACGTCAAGGTGGGCGATGCGCTGCCGACGTACGTGCACGAGAAGGTGACGCGCACCGACCTCGTCAAGTACGCGGGCGCGTCCGGCGACTACAACCCGATGCACCACGACGAGACGCTCGCCAAGGCCGTCGGGCTACCGTCGGTGTTCGCGCACGGCATGTTCTCCATGGGCCTGCTGTCGAACGTGCTCGTCAACTGGGCGGGACCGGGGAGCGTCAAGCGCTTCGACGTGCAGTTCCGCGCCATCACCTGGCCCGACGACAAGATCACCTGCACCGGCAAGGTGACCGGCAAGCGCGAGGAGAACGGGCAGAAGCTCGTCGACGTCGAGCTGCAGTGCGAGACCAAGCCCGGCACGCGCACGATCATCGGCAGCGCGACGCTCGCGCTGTGATCTTCACCGAGCGGTGAACGCTCGGCGCGCGACGGTGCTCAGCGCACCACCGCGCGCAATCCCGGTACGACCGACCAGCCGCGCGGCTCGAAGGGACGCCACGTTCCCTTCGGCTGCGCGAGCCGGTCGGCGACCACCAGCAGCGCCGCGGGGTGATGGCCCATGCCGCAGTGGCTGGCCATCACCTCGACGTTCTCGCGCTGCTCGCCCGGCTGCTCGAGGCAGCTCCGCCACGCGACGATGCCGTCCGTGCGGCTGAAGATCGACGTCGTCGGCACGGGCAGCGGCTCGCGCAGCCGCTCGGCGATCGCGGCGATGTGCGGCGTCGGCAGCGGTCCGAGCCCGAACGCCGCGAGGCGTCCGACCGTGGTCGCCGACACGTCGCGGAACGGGCTCGCGAGCGTGACCACCTGACGGACGGCGTCGGGGAAGGTGCGCGCGAGCTCGCGCGCGAAGATCCCGCCGAGGCTCCAGCCGACGAGCGAGATGCGCTCGCCGTGGCGCTCGCGGATCTCGAGGAAGCGGCGCCCGAGGGCCTGGAGGATCTCCGGCGACGGACCCAGGTTCCGCCCGCAGCGCCAGCCGTGCACGTGGTAGCCGCGGTCGCGGAGGAACCAGCGCAGCACGCGCGTCGAGACGTCGTCCGACAGGTAGCCGGGCAGCACCAGCACCGGGTGGCCGTCGCCGGTGGGCGCGCTGCGCAGCGCCGGCAGCGCGGGCACGAGCCCGACGAGCTCGAGCCAGGCGCGGACCTCGAAGGGCAGGAGCGCGAGCGGCGGCGGAGGGATCGGTGAGCTCAGGGAGGAGGTCGCGGAGGCGGTGGTCATCGCTTCCCTTCTGACATCAGAGCCCGCCGGCGGGAAAGCTCAAAACGCGACCTGGCAGGCGGCGACGACGCAGTCGAGCCCCGCGGGACGCGGCGTGCCGAGCTTCGCCTTGCAGCTCGCGCAGTCGACGCCGGTGCGCACGTCGATCGCGCGTCCCGCGATGATGCGCCCGGTCGCGGTGGTGCCGCAGACGTCGGCCGTGCCGCCGTTCATGCGCGCGACCCGCGCGCAGCGCACGAGGCGGCCGGCGAGCGCCACGTCGCACTCCTCGCAGGAGTCGACGCGCGCGGTGCGCACGGTCGGGCAGGGCAGCACCGGGTTCGGTCCGCACACCCGGACGTTGCCCTCGATCGGCCGCGTGCGGCCGCAGCTCGAGCTCTGCGCGTCGCTCGGCTCGCGCGCCGTCGACGTCACGCGGACGTCCGTGCGCCGCTTGCCCGCGCGCGCCGCGTGGGCGACGCAGGCGAGGTAGTGGTCGTTGTCGCGCCAGCGTCCGCCGACCGCGGGACCGGAGCACGGGCAGGACGTCGCGAGCAGGTCGACGGCGGCGCTCGGCGAGGCGACGGCGAGCGCCAGCGCGGTCCCGACGAGCGCGAGGAGACGCCGCGTCGCCACGCTCATCGTCCGCGTCCCCCGCGTCGCGGCGTCGTCGGAATCGCCGACGCGATCTCCGTCGCGAGATCGCCGAGCGCCTCGCCGAGCGCCGTGACCGCGGCCGCCGTGCCGCCGCCGCTGATCGGCCGCGTGATCCACGCGTCGCGCGCCGCGACCACGTCGTCCCCCGCGAGCACCTGCCAGCGCGCCACGAGCTCCACGGTGCCGGCGTCGGTCGGCTCGAAGCGCGTCAGGTCGACGCGCACGCGGTAGTCCGGGCGGAACGAGCCGAGCCAGGGAAAGGTCGCCACCGCGGCGCCGCCGAGCCGCGCGGAGAGGTCCTGCGCGAGCACGGCGCGCACGTTCTCCGCGAGCGGCTCGCCCCACTGCTCGTTCTGCGCGAGGCGCAGCTCGTTCGGCGCGACGCGGGTGACGATCTCGCGCCGGTCGAGGTAGCCCGGCAGCGTCACCGGACCGAGGCCGACCGCGAGGCCGCTTCGCAGGGAGCTGCTCGCGCCACCGGCGCCACTCGGTGACGCCGTCAGCACGAAGTACTGGACCGGCACGTTGCGCGGCGTGAACAGCGAGCAGGCGGGCAGCGCGCTCAGCGCCACGCAGCACAACGCGACGCGGAGACGAGCACGGGAGGAGAAGAGGGCGTTCGGTGGCATGCGGGCCTCCTCGTTCACTCGCGGCCGAAGATCAGCTGCGTCGGGTCGCGGTCGAGCGAGTCGCTGAGCGCGCGCACCGAGCGCGCGGCGAGCGACAGCTCGTGCAGCGTGCGCGACAGCTCGTAGGCGAGCGGCGACTCCGGCTCGATCGTCGTGCGGATCTGGGCGACCGCCGCGTCGATGTTCTGCAGCGCGAGGCGCGCGCTCTTCGCGAGGTCCTGCAGGTCGTTCGCGAGCGGATCGATCTGACCGTCGAGACGATCGGTGAGCTGCTGCACGCTCTTGAGCGTCTCGTTGAGCTGGCGCGTGACGTCCTGCGTGGCGCGGTCGGCGACCAGATCGCGCAGCCCCGCCATCGTCTGGCTGATCGAGTCGAACAGCCCCTGCCAGTCGAGCGCCTCGAGCTTCTTGAAGATGTCCTGCGCGGTCTGCGCGACCTGCTCGACGCGCGACGGCACGGTCGGGATCTGCGGGTACTCGCTCTTGGTCTCGTCGAGGTGCGCGGGCGGCGCGTTGGGCTCGTAGTCGAGCGAGACGTAGAGCAGGCCCGTGAGCAGGCTCTGCGACGCGAGCTTCGCGCGCAGCCCGTGCTTGACCGCTTCCTGGATCTCCGGCGGCGTGAAGCCGGCGTCGGTGCCGCCGAGGCTCTCGATGCGCGACTCGTCGAGGCCGATCACCACCGCGATCTGCGGCTCCTGATCGGCGCTCACCGCGAGCTTGATCTGCTCCACCTGGCCGACCTGCACGCCCTTGAACTTGACGGGCGCGCCCACCGTCAGGCCGTCGACCGAGTCGTTGAAGTAGAGCACGAAGCGGTAGATGGTGCTGAACCACGTCGCCGAGCCGACGATCACGATGGCGGCCACCACGAGCGCCAGCGCGCCGACGACGAACGCTCCGATCAGCGTCGGACTCACTCGTTTCTTCACCGCGACACCTCGTTCGCGAAATGCGGTGGCAGATCACCGCCACGCGTCAAGAAGCGTTTGACCTTGTCGTCGGTCGTGCTCTCCGCGAGCTCGCGCGGGTTGCCGCGCGCGGTCATCGTCTTGCGATCGGCGTCGAGGAAGATCGCGTCGTCGCCGATCGCGAAGATGCTCGCGAGCTCGTGCGTCACCACGACCACCGTGGCGCCGAGGCTGTCGCGCAGCGCCAGGATGAGATCGTCGAGCAGCTTCGAGCTGATCGGGTCGAGGCCCGCCGACGGCTCGTCAAAGAACAAAATCTCCGGATCGAGCGCGATCGCGCGGGCGAGCCCGGCGCGCTTGCGCATGCCGCCGCTGATCTGCGACGGGTAGAAGTCCTCGAAGCCGCGCAGGCCGACGAGCGCGAGCTTCAGGTGCGCGACCTCGCGGATCTCGCGCGGCGAGAGGTCGGTGTACTCGCCGAGCGGCAGCGCGACGTTCTCGGCGAGCGTCATCGAGCTCCACAGCGCGCCCTGCTGGTACAGGACGCCCATGCGCCGCAGCATGCGCTCGCGCTCTTCGGGGTCGGCGCGGGTGAAGCTCTTGCCGCCGTAGAGCACCTCGCCCTTGGCGGGCTCGTGCAGCCCGATCATGTGCCGCATCAAGCTGCTCTTGCCCGAGCCCGAGTCGCCCATGATGACGAAGACGTCGCCGCGGCGGACTTTGAAATTGATGTCGCGCATGACGACGTAGTCGCCGTAGGCCATCGTCAGGTCGCGCACCTCGATCGCGACGTCGTCGTCGCGCTGCGGGTGCCGTGCGTCGCCGTTCGCGCCCGCCACGGTGCTCAAATGCCCAGGACGTCGAAGATCACGGTGAACACCGCGTCCGCGACGATGATCGAGACGATGCCGGAGACCACCGCGGACGTCGCGGCGTCGCCGACCGCCGACGAGCTGCCCGCCGACTGCATGCCGCGCAAGCAGCCGAAGAGCGCGACCAGCGCGCCGAAGAAGACGCTCATCACCACGCCCGGGACGCAGTCGAGCAGATCGATCGCCGCGACCGTCTCGTTCCAGTACTGCGTGAACGACATGCCGAGCATGGTGACGCCGATGGTGAGGCCGCCGATGATGCCGAACACGTCGGCATAGACGCAGAGCAGCGGCATCATGATGACGAGCGCGAGAAAGCGCGGCAGCACCAGGAACTCGAGCGGCGGGATGCCCATCGTGCGGAGCGCGTCGATCTCCTCGTTGACCTTCATGCTGCCGAGCTGCGCCGCGAACGCGGCGCCGGTGCGTCCCGCCATGATGATCGCTGCCATCAGCGCGCCCATCTGGCGCACCATGCCGAGCCCGACCAGGTCGGCGACGTAGATCTGCGCGCCGAACTGCTCGAGCTGCACCGCGCCGACGAAGGCGAGGATCACGCCGACGAGGAAGCTGATCAGGGTCACGATCGGCAGCGCGCGCGGTCCGCAGTCGGTCAGGAACTCGCCGAGGTCGCGCGGGCGGAAGCTCGCGCGTCCGGTGAAGAGCCGTCCGAGCGCGACCGTGAGCTCGCCGACGAAGCGCACGATCTCGCCGGCGCGCCCGAGGTGGTCGAGCGTGCCCTCGCCGAGACGCGCGAGCGTCGGCTCCTTGGCCTTGTCCTTGTCGTCGGTGGTGCGCGACGGCACCGCGCGCGCGAGCTCGACCAGGCGCACGACGCCCTTGGGCAAGCCCGAGGTGTCGACCGTCACGTCGCGCTCGGCGCAGACGTCGAGCACACGGTCGAGGAAGGTGAGGAGGCCCGAGTCCCAGGCGGTGAGGCCCTCGGTGTCGAAGCGCACGGCTTTGGGCGCCGCCGTGCCGCGCAGCGCGCTCGTCACCGCGTCCGGCGACGGCAGATCCGGCGCGAGCCGCCAGGCGCCCGCGAAGCGGATCTCCAGCGCGCCGTCCGCCTGCCGAACGACGTCCGCCGTGGCGGGCTCGTGCGCTTGCACCTTGCTGCTGCTCGTCACCGTCCCTCGCATCGCCCCCGCCGGTCCCGTCTTTGTATGGACGCGATCGTGCGGCGCTACAAGCGGCGCGTCCGCTGCGGGGCGGGTTGTGCGGCGGCGAAGCGCTGGCTAAGCGCGCCCCATGCTCGCCCGCATGGTCGCGTCGCTGCTCGTCGCGGGCTCGCTCGCCGTCGTCGCCTGCGCGGCATCCGCGGCCGAGCCGACCGCCACGCCGCCGACGCCAACGCCGGCGAGCGCGGCTCCGCCGGGCGACGCGCCGCCGGGGATGGTCTGGATCCCGCCCGGGACCTTCACCATGGGCAGCGAGGAGCCGATGATGGCCGACGCGCGCCCGCTCCACCGCGTCTACGTCGACGGCTTCTGGATGGACCGCACGGAGGTGACGAACGAGCAGTTCCGCGCCTTCGTCGACGCGACCGGCTACGTGACCGTCGCCGAGCGCCCGCCGCGCCCCGAGGACTTCCCCGGCGTGCCGGCGGAGGTGCTCGTGCCCGGGTCGATCGTGTTCACGCCGCCGGAGGGCGAGGTGTCGCTGCGCGACCATCTGCGCTGGTGGCGCTACGTCCCCGGCGCGAGCTGGAAGCATCCGGAGGGTCCGTCGAGCAGCATCGCCGGGCGCGAGCAGCATCCGGTCGTGCACGTCGCCTACGAGGACGCCGTGGCGTACTGCACCTGGGCCGGCAAGCGTCTGCCGACCGAGGCCGAGTTCGAGCGCGCCGCGCGCGGCGGCCTCGAGGGCAAGCGCTACGCCTGGGGCGACGAGATGAAGCCCGGCGGCAAGGCGCAGGCGAACACCTTCCAGGGCAAGTTCCCGACCTCGGACAGCGGCGAGGACGGCTACCGCGGCACCGCGCCGGTCGCGTCGTACCCGCCGAACGGCTTCGGCGTGTACGACCTCGCGGGCAACGTCTGGGAGTGGTGCTCGGACTGGTACCGGCCGGACACCTACGCGAAGCGCGCCGGCAGCGGTCCCGACGGCGTCGTGCGCAACCCGCAGGGGCCGCCGGACAGCTTCGACCCGCAGGAGCCGGGCGTCCCGAAGCGGGTGCAGCGCGGCGGGTCGTTCCTGTGCAGCGACCAGTACTGCACGCGCTACGTGCCCGGCGGGCGCGGCAAGGGCGCGATCGACACCGGCACGTCGCACGTCGGCTTCCGCTGCGTGAAGAGCGCGTCGTGACGATGTACTCGCGCGCGCGTCACACCGCGCGCGTTCGGCGCTGAGTCCGGGCGGCGCATCCGTCGTCGGTGCGGCCGTCGCCGGCTCGCGGCGGCGCGGCGCTACCAGCCGCTCGGCATCTTGCGCATGAACTTCCGCAGCACGCCCGGCGCGAGCGAGTTGAGCGGCTGCACCGAGACCTTCGGATCCTGGAGCGTGCCGTTCACCGTGAAGTCGATCGCGATCAGCCCTTCACCCTCCTGACCGCGGAACAGACCGCCGATGATCGGGATCTTGCCGGGCAGCGCGTTGAGCCCGTAGAGCGGCGGCACCAGCGTGCCGTTCATCGCGACGCGGTTGCGCGGTCCGTCGATCGTGCCGTCCAGCAAGAGGCGCAGCGACGGACCGGTCGCCACGCCGTCCTTGAACGTCACCGCGCCCGAGTCGTACGCGATCCCCGACGTCAAGCTATCGAACGGGATGCCGCGGTCCTCGAGCGCGTCGACGATGCCCGGGAGCGAGGCGAGGGTCAGGAGCCGCGCGAGCGTCGGCGACTCGGTGAGCGTGAACGAGCGCACGGCGAGGTCCGCGTCGATCTTCCAGCCGTGCGCGAGCTTCTCGAGGTTGCCGGTGAACAGCAGCTTGCCGCCCGACGTGCGCGTCTCCGGCAGCAGCACCTGCAGCAGCGTGCTCGCGTCCTCCGACGTCAAGCGAAAATGATTGCCGACGTGCGCGGGCTCGAGCGACAGGCTGAAGTCGGGACGCTCCGCGCCCTGCGTCGCGGCGGGCAGCTCGCCGCTCATCTCGAGGCGCGCGAGGTGTCCGCCGTTGAGCGTCGCCGAGCCCGCCGCGCTGGCGCCGCCGGCCTCGAGCTGGAACGAGCGCACCGAGACGATCGATCCGTTCGCGACGATCAGCGTCGCCTGCGCCGTGCCGGGCGCCCCGGGCGGCTTGTCGAGGCGCAGCGCCGGCGCCGCGAGCGTCGTGTCACGCAGGTCCGCGACGAGCCGCGCGGTGCCCTTGCCGTCGTGCTGCTGCTCGACGTGCACGGTGACCGCCATCGGCCCGCTCACCCAGGGGCGCAGGTCGAAGCCGAGCGCCGCGCGGCCTTCGGTGCCGACGTCGCTCGTCACGTCGACCGTGCGCGTCACGCCGCCGAGCTCCGAGCCGAGGAGCTCCTTCCACTCGACCCGGCACGACACGCCCGCGAGCGCGGCCGTCCCCGACACGGTGAGCCGCTCGTTCGCGACCGCGAGCTGCAGGACGCCGTCGCTCAGCGACCATTCTCCGACCACGTGCGGCAGCGCGACGTCGCGGAGCTGCGCGTCGACGATCGCGCCGAGGTCGCGCGGTACGGGCGCGCCGTCGAGCGGGAAGGCGAGGCGCACTCGTCCGCTGACCGTGCCGCCTGCGTCGCGCGGCGCGATGCCGATCTCGCGCGCGTAGCCGAGCGGCTCGTGGTCGACGAGCGCCAGCGCGTCGCGCAGCGTGCCGCGCGCGCTCGCGTCGATCGCGATCCGCGGCACGCTCGAGCCGATGCCGGTGATCTCGACCTTCGCATCCGGCACCACGAGGCCCGCGACGCGCGCGCGCCCGACGCGGAAGCTCCAACCGTTGGCGGAGAACAGCGCCGTGCCGGAGACGTCGGTCGCGACCGGCATGGTGTCGACGTAGCGCACCGCGAGGCCGTCGTACGTCAGGCGACCCTCGAGACCGCGCAGCGTGAAGCTCGGCGCGTCGCCGAGCGCGACCTCCGCCTGCAGCGCGACGCGCGCGTCGCTGACCTTGCCGGACGTGATGTTGCTCGTGATCCACTCGCGCGCGTCGGTCGCGGCGTCGGCCGGCCACCACGACGCGAGCTCGTCGACCGGAAACTGCATCACGGTCGCCTGCAGCGTGAGCGCGCCGCCCGACGCGGCGGCCGTCCAATCGCCGGAGGCGCGCACGACGGGCACGCCGAGGTCGACCTCGAGCTGGCGCAGCGTCGCCGTCGAGGTCGCGACGTCGAACGAGCCGCCGACCGCCAGACGCTCGATCGGGACGACGCGCGAGAGCGGCGCGGGCAGCTCGAGCTCGCCCGCAGCGCCGGTGACGTCGACGTCGGCGTGGTGCACGTCGGTGCCGGCGAGCACCAGCGTCAAGGACCCTTCGAGCGGGACGTGCACCGCCGAGGCGGCGTCGATCAGCGCCGCGGCGAGCGAGTCCGTCTCGGGCACGAGCGCGCTCGTCGCCTGCACGAGCGCAGCCGGCTGGACGTCGCGAAACGACAGCACGACGTGCCCCGGCTCCTCGCCGGTCGCGCGCGCGAGCTGCATCCGCACGGGAATGCGTTGGTCGCCGACCGCGAGCTCGGCGGCGAGCGCGACCTCGAGCCGCTCGTGCTTGCGCTGCACGTCGATCGTCAGGACCTCGGCGCTGCTCGCGAAGCCGCTCGCGAGATCGGTGAAGTCGAGGCGTCCGTCGCGCACGACGATCGTGCGCAGCCAGGTCGCGGCGGGCGCGTCGCCCGCGTCGTCGTCGTCGCCGGCGAGCAGCCGCTGCACGACGGACGTGCCGTCGTCGCGGCTCGCGTCCGCGTCGCGCCCGAGGCCGAGCCCGATGCTG
Source organism: Candidatus Binatia bacterium (assembly GCA_036563615.1). Classification (NCBI taxonomy): domain Bacteria; phylum Candidatus Binatota; class Binatia (SeqCode); species Binatia bacterium. Next base: position 92,798 of record DATCMB010000013.1, on the reverse strand, counting down.
CCGTCGGGCTCGCGCAGCAGCCGCAGCTGCGGTCCGACGATCTCGAGCTCGCTCGGCGCGAGCTCGCCGTGCAGCAGCGCCGGGACGCTGAGCTCGATGGCGAGCTCGGGGAAGCTCGCGACCGGCGCGCCATCGCGGCCGCGGAACACGACGTCGCGCACGGTGAGGTCGACGTCGTGCCAGCGCTCGGTCCACACGAGCTCGGTCGCGCCGATCGTGACGCGGAAGGAGCCGTCCGCGGGCTCGAGCGCCTCGATCACCCACGGGGTCGCGAAGTCGAGCGAGATCGGCCCGCGCGCGAGGCGCCAGAGCAGCGCCAGCGCGAGCAACACGACCAGCGTCGTCAAGGCGAGGAGCGCGCGGAAGATGCGTCGCACGAAGCGACCGCGGGCTGGCGTCATCAGCGCGCTGCGCGAAGCCTAGTCGGTACCGAACAGACGCTGGCCGAGCGACGGCGTCGGCGTCGGGCCGGTGATCGGCTCGCTGCGCTCGACGTTCGTGACCAGGATCCGCTGCGGCCCGAACGCGGTGTAGCCGATGATCTTGAGGAGCTGGTTCGGCTGCGCGGTCGAGATCTTCTCGAGCACGTCCTGGTCGCCGTTGAAGATGAAGTTCGGGTGGATCGGCTGCACCGCGGCGAGAACGTCGGGACCCGAGACCTCGCCCGCCGAGAGGACGATCAGGTTCGTCAATGCAAACTTACGATTGGGAGGGCGCTCGATCCAGACGTCGAGCATCGCCCACGGCTTCACCTGCTCCTCGGACGCGTCGATGTAGCCCTCGATCTTGACCTGCACGGGCTCGCGGATGATCCGCCCGGCGGTGAGCAGCGGGAGCGTCGCGACGAGCACGAGCAGGGCTGCGGCGCGCACGCTGCGCAACGTCCGGTCCGAACGATGTCCCGTCGTCTGGCGTCGCATCGCGCTGCCCCGAGTACCACAAGCGCGCAGCGGGGACACGCGTCGGCGCACGTGCGACGCGCTCAGGCGTCGTCCCAGGGGTATGCGTCGAGCGGGAAGGAAGCGCAGGAGCCGCCCGCGACCTTCCAGTAGTCCTCGGCCGTGAAGTGCCACGACTGGACCAGGGTGCGGTAGAGCGCGCAGCGCTCCTTGCGGCTCGGAAGCCGCGGGTCCTGCTCGACGTCGGCGAGGATCTTCTCGCGTGTCTCGACGATCTCCTCCATGCGGACGCCGCCGTCCGCAGGCGTGTCGAAGACCATCGTCTGCTTGCCGCGCCACGGCAGCCACTGCGGGTGCTGGCCGCCGCCGGTGCCCGGGTTGCCGGTGCGCGCGAACTCTGCCCAGTACGCCATCATCGCGTCGGCGAGCTGCTCGCGGCCGGCGAGGTTGTCGTCGGTGAAGATCATGTTGCCGGCGCGGCCGAGATCGAAGTGGCCGAACACGAAGGGGATCTCGAACGCGTGCGCCGCGCCGAGCATCTTCGAGAGATCGGCGCCGAGCACGGTCGGCTCCTCGTCCCAGTCGAAGCGGTAGACGTAGGCTTCCGCACCGCCGGCGCGGCGTAGCGCGCTCGCCGGCTCGTCGGCGCCGGCCGCCTTCCACATGCGAGCGAGGTACTCGGCGTGCGTCAAGTACATCTTCTCGTCGACGAAGCGCGGCAGGATCCACAGCCGGTAGGTGATCCACTCCGGGCTCGCGAACATGAACAGCTTGTTCTCGTCGCGGTTCGTGCCGGCCATCAGCGGGACGTCCGCGTGCGCGCCGGGACGCGCGAGGCTCGCGAGCGGCTCTGTGGGCAGCACTGCGCCGTCGGCGAACAGGCGCGGCAGGTTGATCATCCCCGAGTCGCCCTGCGGCTCGTACGCCGTCAGGATGTCGTACGCGCTCTTGCCGCGCAGGTAGCTCGCGACGTCCTGCTCGCTCATCGCGGCGAGCCGCGCCTTCGCGGCGGCGCGGTCGGCGGCCGTGCCGTCGCGCTGCAGCAGGCGCAGCAGGATCTCGTTCGAGCTCTGCGGGTGACCCTCGCCGGCCGGATCGTCGGCGAAGCGCTCGGCGACGTCGGCCGACGTCGTGGCGGTGCCGCCGCTCTGCGCGATCGCGCGGTGGAAGAGCCCGCGCGCCTGCGGCGCGAGGACCAGCGCGTAGACGTTCCTGGCGCCCGCGGACTCGCCGAAGATCGTCACGTTGTTCGGGTCGCCGCCGAACGCCGAGATGTTGTCGCGCACCCACTCGAGGGCGCGAATCTGGTCGAGCGTGGCGAAGTTGCCCGAGCGCTCGGCGTCGTCGGAGGCGTCGGCGCGCAGCGCGGGGTGGCGCATCCAGCCGAACGGCCCGAGCCGGTACTGGATCGCGACCACGACGACGTTCTCCTCGGCCGCGAGCCGGCCGCCCTCGTAAAACGATGCAGTGCCGATCGTGTTGCCGCCGCCGTGGATCCACACCATCACGGGAAGCCGGTCGGCGCCGGTCGGCACCTGGCCTGCGGGGAAGCGCGGCGTCCACACGTTGAGCGTCAAGCAATCTTCCTGGCCGGCGGGCGTGTTCGGCTTAGCGTCGGTGACGCCGCCGAAGACGCTCGCGTACTGAACGCAGGGCGGACCCGAGACCAGCGTCTCGCGCGTGCCGTTCCACGGCTCGGGCGGCTCGGGCGCGCGCCAGCGCAGGTGGCCGATCGGCGCTTCCGCGAACGGGATGCCGAGCCACGCGTACGAGCCGTAGCGGCCCTCGCCGCCGACGACGTCGCCGCTCGTGGTCGTGCGCTTGGTCGCGGGGTCGGCCTTCTCGATCGCAAAGGGCTGCGACTTCCGCGCGCACGCGGCGACCGTCAGCAGCGCGAGCAGGGCGAGCGCGGTCGTCGCGAGCGTCGTCGTCGGCGGACGCGGCGCACGCGCGCCGGACGTCGGGCGCCCGGGCCAGCTCATCTCGGCCGGGCCTACGCGGCGACGCTGGTCTTGCGCAGCGGCGGGTGGAACTTCTGCGACTTCGGCTGCTCGAGCGGCGGCGCCGGGTCGGTCAACAGACGATGCGCTTCGCGGATCTCGTCCTCGGTGAAGGCGCGCGTCGTGCAGCAGAACTCGACCATGATGCCGTTCGGGTCGGTCGCGTAGATCGACGTGCACCACTCGTGGTCGACCTCGAGGACGCCGATGCCGTTCTCCTGCCAGCGACGGCGGATCGCGGCGAGCTCGTCGAGCGACTTCGCCTCCCAGGCCAGGTGGTTGACCCACACCGGCAGACCGAGGCTCTGCGCGTGGTCGGTCTTGAAGCTGCGCCCGATCTTCGGGTCGTGCAGGTCCCAGAAGGCGATCATCTCGCCGCGGCCGGTGTCGTAGAAGACGTGCTTCGCCCAGCCGCCGCCGGGGGTCGGGCCGACGACCACCTTCTTCAGCTCGAAGCCCATGACGCGCGTGTAGAAGTCGTGCGTCGCCGCGAGGTCCCTGGTGCCGAGCGCCACGTGATGGAAGGGCATCGTCGTCCTCCGTGTCCGAGCTTTGGAGAGTTACGCCCATCGTTCGGGGGACTCAAGGACGAACGCCGCGCGGGCTTTCTTCGTACGTGCTGCGGTTTGCCATGGCGGGCGGTGCGCGGCGTGCGGTCCGATGCGCGTTTCCTCGTCCGGGGTTGTCGCTCCGGGACGACGCGTCTATGCAGTTCACGAAAGCCTCTTTCGCAAACCCGTCCCCGGCTGCTAGTAGTGAAAGATCGGCTTTCTTTTCCGCGATGGAGATATCATGCAGCCTAATGCGCACGTGAAGAAGTGGGTCGACGAGATGGCCGAGCTGTGCCGGCCGGATCGGATCGTCTGGTGCGACGGCTCCGAGGAAGAGCGCGAGCGGCTCACCGCCGAGGCGGTCAAGACCGGCGTGCTGATCCCGCTCAACCAGGAGAAGCTGCCCGGCTGCTACTTGCACCGCAGCGACCCCAACGACGTCGCGCGCACCGAGCACCTCACCTTCATCTGCACGCCCAACGAGGAGGACGCGGGCCCGACCAACAACTGGATGTCGCCCGCCGACGCCGATCAGCGCGTGCTGCCGCTGTTCAAGGGCGCGATGAAGGGCCGCACGATGTACGTCGTGCCCTTCCTGATGGGCCCGGTCGGCTCGAAGTTCTCGAAGGTCGGCGTCGAGATCACCGACAGCATCTACGTCGTCCTCAACATGCGGATCATGACCCGCATGGGGAACGTCGCGCTCGAGCACCTCGGCGACTCCGACGACTTCACGCGCTGCCTGCACTCGCTCGGCGACCTGTCGCCGGACCGCCGCTACATCTGCCACTTCCCCGAGCGCAACGAGATCTGGAGCGTGGGTTCGGGCTACGGCGGCAACGCGCTGCTCGGCAAGAAGTGCCTCGCGCTACGCATCGCGAGCACGCTCGGCCGCAAGGAGGGCTGGCTCGCCGAGCACATGCTGATCGTCGGCATCACCACGCCGGAAGGAAAGACGCACTACGTGACCGGCGCCTTCCCGAGCGCCTGCGGCAAGACCAACCTCGCGATGCTCGTGCCGCCGGCGTCGATGAAGGGCTGGGAGGTGCGCACGGTCGGTGACGACATCGCCTGGCTGCGTCCCGGCGCCGACGGTCGTCTGTACGCGATCAATCCGGAGGCGGGTTTCTTCGGCGTCGCCCCGGGCACCAGCAGCAAGACCAACCCGAACGCGATGGCGACCATCCAGCGCAACACGATCTTCACCAACGTTGCGCTGAAGCCGGACGGCACCGTGTGGTGGGAGGGCCACGACGATCCGCCCGTCGAGGGCATGCTCGACTGGCAGGGACGTCCGTGGGATCCGAAGAGCGGCGAGAAGGCTGCGCACCCGAACAGCCGCTTCACCGCGCCCGCGGCGCAGTGTCCGTCGATCTCGCCCGAGTGGGAGAACCCGAACGGCGTGCCGGTGAGCGCGATCCTGTTCGGCGCGCGTCGTCAGCGTCGCGTGCCGCTCGTCTTCGAGGCCGAGAACTGGCAGCACGGCACGTTCCTCGGCGCGACGCTGTCGTCGGAGACGACGGCCGCCGCGACCGGCAAGGTCGGCGTCCTGCGCCGCGACTCGATGGCCATGCAGCCGTTCTGCGGCTACAACATGGGCGACTACTTCCGGCACTGGCTCGAGGTCGGAAAGAAGCTCACCAACCCGCCGCGCATCTTCCGCGTCAACTGGTTCCGCACCGACGCCAACGGCAAGTTCCTGTGGCCGGGCTTCGGCGACAACCTGCGCGTCGTGAAGTGGGTGCTCGAGCGCTGCGAGGGCCGCGGCAAGGCGCGCAAGACGGCGATCGGCTGGGTGCCGACGCCCGACGCGCTCGACCTGCACGGTCTCGACCTCGACGAGAAGGACCTCAACGAGCTGCTCGACGTCGATCCGCGCGAGTGGCACGAGGCGGTCGAGCTGCAGCGCGACTACTTCGAGAAGTTCGGCTCGCACACCCCCGAGGGGATCTGGCAGGAGCACCGCGAGCTCGCGAAGCGGATCGCGGCGTGAGCCGCATCACGCCGTGAGCAGCGTCACGGCGTGAGCGACGTCGGGGCGTGAGCTGCACGCGGCGAGCGGGCGATCCCCGCTCAGACCGCGTGCAGGTACGCCCGCTGCCCCGTCGCCTCGAGCACGCGCTGCCACTCCTCGCCCGCGGGGTCGAGGTAGCGGCGCTCGGCGACCACGAGCGGGATCGGCACGTTCGCGAAGCGGTTGCTCCAGGCGCAGACCACCATGTTGGTCCGCCCGGCGAGCGCCGCGTGCACCGCGTGCTGTCCGAGCGTCAAGCAGAACTGCGCGTCCATCGGGTTCGCCGGCAGGCTGCGGATGTAATAGGTCGGGTCGAAGTAGCGGATCGTCACCGGCTTGCTGCGCGCAGCGAACCAGCGGGTGATCGCGTCGCGCAGGAAGACGCCGATGTCGGCGAGCTTGACGTTGCCCGACGCGTCGTACTGCACGGGCTTGCCGGCGGACGCGAGGTCCTGACCGGTGCCCTCCGCCACCACCACCACCGCGTGGTGACGCTCGTCGAGCCGCCGCTCGAGCGCGGGCAGGAAGCCGCCCTCGCCCTCGAGCACGAGCGGCACCTCGGGCACGAGGCAGAAGTTGACGTCGCTGTTCGCGAGCGTCGCGTGCGCGGCGATGAAGCCCGAGTGCCGACCCATCAGCTTGACGAGCCCCACACCGTTCCACGCCGCGCGCGCCTCGACGTGCGCCGCCTGGATGATCGAGCGCGCGGCCTCGACCGCGGTCGAGAAGCCGAACGTGCGCCACGTCCACTGGAGATCGTTGTCGATCGTCTTCGGCACGCCGACCACCGCGATCTTGCGTCCGCGGCGCGCGATCTCCTGATGGATCGCCTGCGCGCCGCGCAGACCGCCGTCGCCGCCGAGCACGAACAGCGCGCCGACGCCGAGCCGCTCGAGGGTGTCGACCATGCCGCCGACGTCCTGCGGACCGCGTGAGGAGCCGAGCAGCGTGCCGCCCTGCTCGTGCAGCGTGTCGACGACGCGCGGCGTGAGCTCGATCGGCTCGTACGGGCTGTTCGCCGCGAGTCCGGCGAAGCCGTAGCGGAAGCCGAGAATTTGCTTGACGCCGTACGCGTAGGTCGCGCTCAGCACGATCGCGCGCACGACGTTGTTGAGCCCCGGGCAGAGGCCGCCGCACGTCACGACCCCGCAGACGAGCTCCTTGGGATCGAACGCGATGCGCTCGCGCGGGCCGGCGGGCTCGAAGCTCGGCGGCTCCGCGCCGGACCGGAGGAACGGCTCGAGCTCGAGGCGCGTCTGGCAGAGCAGCACGCGGTCTGCGTCGTCGACGAAGGGCTCGCCGCGCGGCGGGATCGGCGAGGGGTATTCGCAGGGCCCGACGGTCGCGACCGTGAGCTCCTCGGCCGTCGGCCAGTCGGTGCGGCGTCTGCTGCTGCCGCGATCGTCTGCGTCTGCTTGCGTTGCCACGCTGCGAAGGATCTTAGAGGCCCCGGCGTGGAACGTAAACACGGCCTTCGCTACGTTCGCCGACTCCGACGCGACGGGAGGAAGCGATGACGTTGGACCAGGTGCAGGCGCGTCCCGCGTCGGACGCGACGGCGCTCGCGAGTACGCGCGCGCCGGCCCGCGCGTGGTGGCACGTGCCGGCGCTGGCGGGGATCGCGCTGCTGCTGTTCACGCCGTGGTCCGGCGACCGTCCGCTGCACGGCGACGCCGCGATGTACGCCGCGATCGCGAAGACCGTCGCGCAGACCGGTGAGCTCACGCACCTGAGCTTCAACGGGCTGCCCTACCTGAACAAGCCGCCGCTCTTCTTCTGGCTCACGGCCGGCGTGTTCGAGCTGGTCGGCTTCAGCACCGTGTCGGCGCAGCTCGCCTCGGGTCTGCTCGGCGTGCTGAACGCGCTGCTGCTGCTCGCGATCTGCCGACGCATGGGCTTCGACCCCGCGGCGGCCTTCGCCGCCGGGCTCGCGTACGTGACTACGCCCGAGGTCGTGCACTGGACGCGCGGCGTGCACCTCGAGAGCTTGCTGACGTTCTGGCTGCTGCTCGGCGTGTACGCGGCGTACCTCTCGCTGTCGCGCCCCGACGCGATCTTGCTGCTCGGCATCGCGGCCGCGGGCGGCTGGATGTCGAAGGGACCGCAGGGGCTGTTCGCGGTCGCGATCGCGCCGATTCTGTGGTGGCGCGACGGTCTGCTCCTGGCGCGACTTCGCTCGCGCTGGATCCCGGTCGCGGCGCTCGTGTTCGTCGTGACGGTCGGCCCGTGGACCTGGGCGCGCATCACCGAGGGAACGGGCTACGCCGAGGTCTACTTCCGCGGCCAGATCGGCGGCGTGCTGGTCGACTCGCCCGACGTCCGTCGCCGGCCGCTCTGGTACTTCGTCAAGCTGCTCGAGTCGTACTGGCCGTGGCTGCCGTTCGCGCTCGCTGGCATCGTGACGCTCGTGCGGCGCTGGGCGGAGGATCCGGCGGCGCGCGCCTGGCTCTCGTACGGCGCGCTGGTGATGGCCGTCACCACGGCCGCGTCGGTGCGGCGTCCGCGCTACCTGGCGCCGCTCTACCCGATGCTCGCGGTGGCGGCCGGCGTGACGCTCGGTCGGATCGCGCGCAGCCGCCCGCGGCTGCTCGCGCAGCTCTCGGCGGTCGCCGCCGTCGCGGCGATCGTGGTGGCAATGGTCGCGCGCGAGAAGTCCACCGAGGAGTCGAACCGGATGCGCGCCGAGGCGGTCGAGGTGGCGAGCGCGCTGCCCGAGAACGCCGAGGTGTGGATCGCGTCCGACGTGCCGCAGGAGGGCATGCCGGGCATCACCAAGGTGCTCGGCTTCTACGCGAAGCCGCTGCTCTGCGCCTGCGGCGGGCGTTGTCCGGTGCGTGGGGACGCGCGCGTCGGCTTGCGGGTGATCACGCTCGCGCAGTCGGCGGACGAGCTCGCGCGCGCGACGGGCTCGTCGATCGAGATGCGCAACCGCACGCTCGCGGTGCTGCGTCCGCCGCTGGGGTCGCGCGATCGGTTGCGGGCGGAGGTCTGCGCGCTCGAGCCGGTGATGCTGCCGTGGTGAGCGCGCGGCGGCGGTGCGGGCTGCGTGTGCGCAGCGGCCCGGGCTCGTGTGCCGCCGTTTAGGACCGTCGCTGCGGCTCGTGTGACGGTGTGCGCGGCGCGCCGGATCGGACCGACGCCGCAACGTTGGTGCCGGTGGGCGCTCCGCTTGCTGCGGTGGCGCGGCGTTCGTGGTGACCGCACGGTTACGCGCGCGTGCCGCTTTGGAGGTGGCCGCTGCGCGCTGACGTCGGCGCGACGCGCAGGCGATGGAGATGGGAAATGAGTCGTGCGTGCTGGTGAGCGCGCTAGAGCGGCCGCTGTCGCATGGGATGTGAGCGGTCGCATCGCTGCGCTGATGGAGGCGGTCGCTGCGTAATTTTCCGCGTTGACACGTCGAGCTGGCGGGACGTATCTCAGCACGGTCAGCTCGGAACTCGCTCGAACCGCCTCTCGCGTTGCGATTGTCGCGTGCGCTCAGCGACCGGGCTCCGAAGTGCACCGCCATGCATGCAGCGCTCATCCGTTACGGTCTCATCGTGCTCGTCGTCGGAGTTTTCGCTTGTGGCGATCGCAACGGCGCTCCGACGCTTCCTGGCGATCCGCCGAGCTCCCCGGTCCCGACGGTCACGCCGACACCGACGAACGTCCGTGCGGTCGCCGTGGGCGGCTACCACGGAAGAGACGGGCAGAGCGGAGCCATCGTGGAGTCGAGCGATGGCGGCCTCACGTGGAACCTGCTCTTGGACAACGACCTTCAGCTGTGGAGCGTCGACTTCGTGTCGCCGCAGACTGGATGGGCGGTCGGGTGGTCGTCGCTCAGGATCACGACCGACGGCGGCGGGAGCTGGAACTCGCAGAACGACAACATCGCGAACGACGGCTACCTGTCGGATCTGTACGCCGTTCGGTTCCGTAGCTCGACGGAAGGAATCGCCGTCGGCGCGTGGGGGGACAACTCGCTCAATCACGGGCCCATCATCTTGGTCACGGCGGACGCCGGACAGTTCTGGAACGTGGGGCTGATCCTTCCCTCGGACAATCCGGCGCTCGCGAACGGCACCTTGTGGGATGCTTGCTTCCTGGAAGACGGGACCGCGATTGCCGTGGGCAACGGGACGAGAGGCGCGATCGTCCTCCTGAGCGTCGACGGTGGCGAAACCTGGCACGACATCACGGACAGGTTCGAACGAGCGCCCAAGGGGAATGGGGTCGCCTGCGTCGGCGACTCGCTGATCTGGATCGTCGGTGAGGAGGGCGAGCTGTTCCACTCGAAGGACGCCGGCGGCACCTGGATCGATCTCTCCGCCAACCTTCCACCCTTGTCGGGAGCGTTGCGCTCCGTCTCGTTCCGCAATGCGAACGAAGGCATCGCAGGCGGAGATGGCCCTGTCCTGCTCGAGACGAGCGACGGCGGCCAGACCTGGACGCAAGTCGAGCTGCCGCCGACCAACTCGGGCAAGATCTGGGGCGTCAAGTACGGCCCGAGCGGTGCACTGGCCGTGGGCGAGGAGCGCGACGACAACGACCGGCAAACCCACCTCGTCCTCGTACCTGGCCCCCAAGGCTGGCAGAAAGCATCCGTGCCGCAGGACGTGAGTCTCTTGACGGACGTCACCTTCGTGCCCTGACGCCGCGCAAGGCGCCCACCGGCAGCGACGCTCGCGCGTCGCGTCAGCACGAAGGTCTCGCGTGCCGGCTTCGACATGCGGCAACGGCGCGACGCAATCGCGAGCGCCCTCCGTCGCGTCTTCAAGCACGGCGCAATGTCGACGCGATATATCGAGCGGACCCCACCCCGACGCCCGCCCCGCGCCCAGCGCACGCCGCACGGACACGCAGCGCGCCGCAACGTCCGGCACGCAGGCTGCTCCCCCGCGCGCCGATGGCGTCCCGCGAACATCGTCGACAAGCACCGCCGTACAGGAGTACGCAGGTCGGTAGGCCCCACCGCGAGGAGGCGACGATGGACCGGAAGCAGCCGAGTCCGATCGAGGGCGCAGCGGACGAGCCGGCCGTCGCCGCCGAGGAGCGGCGACGCCCGAGCGCGCGGCGCAGCCTGCGCCCGCGTCCGCTGGTATTCTTGACGACGGCGGCGGCGCTGCTCGCCGTGCTCGCGGGCGCGCGGAGCGCGCACGCGCTGTGCAACATCATCCCGCCCGCGCAGAGCGCGTTCCCCTCGACGCAGGGCAGCGTCCGCAGCCCGATCGCCGCACCGGGCGACGAGGTGACGATCTCGCTCGACGCCTGCGATCCTGGCCAGGGCTTCCACACCACGCCGACCAGCAACGTCGTGACGATCACCTTCCTGCCGGCGGGCGATCCGCAGGCGGTCGTCGCCGTGACCTCCGGCATCGCCGTCGAGGAGTGCGCCGCGCCGCCGGGTCCATGCTTGACGCTGCGCTTTCCGATGCCGTCGACGACGAGCGCCCTCCATCCCGACGGCCTCGCGGGCCCGGCCGAGATCCGCGTCACGAACGGCGGCGAGACCGTCGCGCTGATCGGCCCGCTCTTCCAGCCGCGTCCCGACACGACCTGCGACAAGGCGCCCGAAACCATCTTCCGGAACTTCACGGTGCTGCCGCCGCCGAACGTCTTCCAGGAGCTGATCGACGATCCCTCGACCCGCGTGCTCGCGGCGCTCGACGGCAGCGGCTCGCTGCTGATCCCGTTCGACTACCGCGACGTGCTGCCGCTCGGACCCGCCGCGCCGGTCGCCGCGCTGCTCTCCGGCTCGACGACGATCGACGCCTTCCAGGGCTCCGGACAGCCGATCGCGATCCCCGACTCGAAGTGGGTGCGCTCGTTCACCATCGACGGCCGCCCGGTGCCGCCGCTTCTCCGCGCGACCGACGCCGGCAACGAGGTGTTCGGCGCGAGCGACGGCGCCGAGGGCATCGTGCGCGTCGCGCGCTCGCTCGACGGCGCGCCGCCGATCTTCGACCTCACGTACCTGCGCACGAGCAACGGACGCGGCCCTGTTGTGATTGACGCAGGTCGCTACACCGTCGAGCCCGGCGTCGCGGTTCCGCTCGCGAATCTGCGCGCGTCCTCGACCACCGCCGCGTTCGCGCGCGACGAATCGATCGAGGGCAACCTGAACGGGCCGCCGTTCAGCCCCGACGCCGACACCGACGACGACGTCGTGCAGATCGTCGACGTGCCGACGTTCACCAGCACCCTCACCGGACGCGCCGCCTCGCCGATCGTCAATCCCATCACCGGCGGCGTCGTCGAGACGGCGGACGGTCTGGTCGCCTTCCTCGAGTCCGAGGCGCAGCAGGGTGGGCTCGATCTCGACGGCGACGGCGAGCCCGCGACCGACGACGTGCTGCGCGTCCTCACCGCGAGCGGCGAGGAGCTCACGCCGACGTCGCCCGCCGCGGCGCTCGTCGGCAGCCCGTTCCCGGGCGTCGACCGCAAGCCGATCGCGATCGACGGCACGCTCGTCTACTTCCGCGAGCCCGCGGTCGGCTTCCAGGCGCCGAGCGGGCTCCTCGATCAGGCGCTCGGCGTCGCCGTGAGCCCGGACGGCCGTCTCATCGCGACGACCAACCCGACGACCGCGGTCGGCTGCGGCGAGGTGCGCGTGCGCCGTCGCGACGGCGCAACCGGAAGGTTCGTGCCGCTCGCGCTGCCGGGGACGCGCACGACGTGCGGCGTGACCAACGGGGTCGACGACGTCGTGTTCAGCCCGTCCGGGCGCCTGCTCTACACCGCAGCGCCGACGGCGGGACGCGTCGCCGCGTTCCGCGTCGACGCGTCGCCCGAGACGATCTCGGTCGGCGGCGGCATCGCCGAGACCAGCGTCGCCGTGCCCGGCGCGAGCCGGCTCGCGGTGACGCCGTTCACGCCCGACGGCACCGTGCTCGCGCGCCGCGCGTCGCTGTACGCGACCTCGATCGTCGAGGACAGCATCACGGCGTTCGACGTCTCCGAGAGCGACATCGAGGTGCAGCCGACGCTCGGGCTCGCGCGCATCGTGCAGAACGCGGCGAGCTGCATCCCGACGGCGACGCGCGAGTGTCTCGCGAACCTGGTGAACCCGCGCGGCGTCGCGACCAGCCCGGACGGACGCCACGTCTACGTCGCGGTCGAGGGCAGCAGCCGCATCGCGGTGTTCACGCGGCTGATCGGCTCGGCCGTGATCAATCGCGTGCAGGAGCTCGTCGACGACGGCAACGGCGGTCCGCTGCTCGCGAATCCCTTCGACGTCGCGGTGAGCCCCGACGGCCGCTTCGTCTACGCGCTGTCCGGCACCGAGGACGGGATCACGATTTTTTCGCGCGACGCCGGCACCGGGCTCCTCACCTTCGTCGGCACCGTGCCGCAGGGGATCGACGCCGACGGCATCGGCGGCGGGCGCAGCGTCGAGGTCAGCCCGGACGGGATCGGCCTCTACTACGTCAACTCGGCGGCGCAGGTCGTGGTCTTCGCGCGCAACACCGCGACCGGCCTTCTCACCTTCGATCGCCGGGTCGGCGGCGGCTTCTCCGGGCTCACCTCGGTCGGGCTCGCGATCAGCCCGGACAGCGAGCACGTCTACGTGCAGAACGGCAACCAGGACGCGGGCGATCTGTTCTCGCGCGAGAGTCGGCTGCGCGCCTTCGACGTGGCGACCGGCGCGACCCGCCCCGGCCTCGACGCGCAGACCTCGAGCGCGAAGCTCGCCTCGGTCGCCGCCGGCCACGCGGCGTTCATCCGTCCGTCGGAAGCGCTCGGCATGCTGCTGCCGAGCGTGTCGCTCTACGATGCGGCGTCCGACGCGCTCCTCGAGCTCCACCCCGCGTCCGCCTTCGGCAACAAGGTCGCGCTGTCGGCGCAGATCCTCGCCGTCGCCGCGCCGGAGAAGGTCTTCGTCGGCAATGCCGACAGCGACGGCACGATCGACGAGGACACGCTCGTCGTCGCGTCGCTCGCGACGCCGGCTGCCCCGCCCGCGGTCGTGGGCGTCGATGCGATCGAGGTCGGCGCGACCGACGTCTGCGTCGGGGGCGCGTTCGCCGGCGACGCGTGCGACGGCGACGGGGATTGCCCCGGCGGCGCCTGCCGCGGCGTCGCGGTCGCGACCTACGGCAACAAGGTGATCGACTTCGAGAGCGGCGCGGAGGACGTGTCGCTCGCGATCCAGCGCAGCGGCGTGCCGGGCTTCGTCGGCGTCGGGCGCAACGTCGTCGACTTCGAGGCGAGCGGCAACCTGATCGCGTTCCGCGACCGCGAGACCGGCGTCTTTCGCGTGAACTGCTCGGATCCGAACGAGCTCGCGTACGACAATCCCGACGGCGACTGCACGGACATCGTGATGCGCGTCTACGACCTGGTGACCAACCAGGTGCTCGACACCAACCAGGCGACGGTGCGCTGCGAGCAGCCGGGCTGCGAGCCGGGGCTCCCGTACAAGATCTTGTGCTCGACGTCGAGCGACGGACGTCGCTCGTGCGACGCGGTCGCGTTCCTCACGCGCGAGCAGGATCAGGGCGGGCAGGACCTCGACGGCGACGGCGACGCGAACGACACCGTCGTGCAGATCTTCAACGTGCGCACCGCGCGTCGGCAGGTCGTGAGCACGCGCGGGCAATTCCGCATGCCGCCGCTGCCGACCACCTTCCTCGGCGAGCCGATCCTCTACCAGGAGGCGCACGAGGCCGACCTCGGCCGCGACGTCAACGAGGACGGCGATCAGAACGACGTCGTCGTGCTGGTCGACGGCGACACGGACGGCGACGGCGTCTTCGACGCGAAGGACCTGTGCGTCGAGCAGCCGGACCCCGATCAGCGCGACAGCGACGGCGACGGGCTCGGCGACGCGTGCGATCCGACGCCGCGCTGCCCGCCGGTCGCGCCGCCCGCGCCGCCCAAGCCGCCGGCCGCCGCCAACGCCTGCCAGGACGCGATCGGCCGCGGCACGCAGAAGCTCTTCAAGACCTACGCGAAGGCGCTCTCGTCGTGCCTCGACCGCTTCGCGTCGGGCCGCGTGACCGGCGATCCCGACGTCGCGTGTCGGGCGCAGAGCGGCTTCGGCGGCTCGACGCCGGGGCTGCCGACCGATCCGGCGACCGCGAGCCGGATCACGCGCGCGCTCTCGGCGCTCGAGACCACGCTCGCGCGGCAGTGCACGCCGGCCGTGCTCGCGCAGCTCGACGCCTGCGCGACGACGGTGCCCGCCCTCGTCACCTGCCTGCGCCGGCAGGCCGCGCTTGCCGCGATCGAGGTGTCGGAGGTCGCCTACGGCAACCTCGTGCGCATCACCGACGCGAAGCGGCTGCGCTGCCAGAAGGTGATCGGCCGGCAAGCCGTCAACTATACGTCGGTCGCCGGCGACGCGCTGCGCGCGTGTCTCGACCGCGTCAACGACGGCAAGCTCGCGGGCGACGCGGCGCAGCTCTGTCTCGGCGCGGACGGGCCGCTCGGCGTGATCTCCCCGACGGATACGCGCACCGCGCGCAAGCTCGCGACCGCGGAGCAGAGGCTTCGGAGCGCGCTCGCGCAGCCGTGCGCGGGGCAGGCGGCGCCGCTCGATGCCTGCGGCGACGATCCCGCGAGCGTCGCCACGTGCGCACGCTGCAGCGGCTACCGCGAGGCGCTCGGCCTCATCGAGGCGTCGTACGGACCCTAGCGTGCGAAACGAGCCGGCGACGGTGCCGCTGCGCGAGCTGCGGGCCGCGGTGCCCACGCGCTGCTTCGCGCCGTCGACCGCGCGCTCGCTCGCGCACCTGGCGTTCGACGTCGCGCTGCTCGCGACGCTCTACGCGCTCGCCTGGCGCGCGCCCGCGTGGACCGCGCCGCTCTATTGGCTTGCACAGGGCACGATGCTCTGGGCGCTGTTCGTCCTCGGCCACGACTGCGGGCACGGCGCGTTCTCGCGCCGGCGCTGGCTCAACGGGCTCGTCGGCCACCTGACGCACACGCCGCTCCTCGTCCCGTACCACGCCTGGCGGATCAGCCACCGCATCCACCACCGCCACGTCGGCGACGTCGAGCGCGACGAGACCTGGGTGCCGCTGACCGCGACGCAGATCGCGTCGTTGCCCTGGTACGTCCGCCTGCTGCGCTTCCGGCTGCCGCTCGTCGCCTTTCCGTTCTACCTCGTGCGGCGCTCGCCGGGCCGCGTGGGCTCGCACTTCGCGCCGCGCGGGGCGCTGTTCCGCGACGGCGAGCGGGCGCGCGTCGCGCTGAGCGTCGCGGCGTGCGCGGCGTTCGGCGCGTTGCTCGTGGCGTTCGCGGTCGTCGCGGGTCCAGGTGCGCTCGTGCGCTGGTACGTCGGGCCGTGGCTCGTCTTCGTCGTCTGGATCGACCTCGTGACGCTGCTGCACCACACCGCGCCGGGCGTGCCGTGGTACCGCGGTGCTGCGTGGAGCTTCGCGCGCGGCGCGCTCTCGACCCTCGACCGGCGCTACGGCGCTCTCGAGTGGCTGCACCACGACGCCGGCTGCCACGTCGTGCACCACCTCTTTCCGACGATCCCGCACTATCGCCTGCGCGAGGCGGCGCGGGCCGTGCGTCCGCTGCTCGGCGAGAGCTACCGCGAGGACCGCCGGGCGCTGCTCGTCGCCCTGCGTGAAGCGATTCGCGACTGCCATGCGGTGCCGGAGAGCGGCGACGTCGCGCTCTACGAGCCGCGCCGCGAGGCGAAGGTCGGCGCACGCTCGCTCGCGAGCGGCGCGGGATCGCGTCCCGCGACGACGTGGTAGGCCTGCGTGCGGTTGGTCGCGAGGAAGTGCTGCGAGCCGCGCAGGAAGAGCAGGAACGCGCGCACCGTGCTCTCGCCGAAGTCGCGCGCGAGCTGTGCTCGGTGCGCTTCGAGCGCGTCCGCCCAGTCGCGCACCGTGCAGGCGTAGCTCAGCGTGTCGTCGCGCATCTCGTGCACGTTGAAGCCGTGCGTGAGCAGCGCGCGCACGAGCCGCGCCGGGTTCACGTAGGTGATCGGTCCCGGCCAGATGTGTCGCTTCATGAAGCGTCCGATCGCGAAGTCGGTGCGCTGCGCGCAGAAGTCGGCCCACACGCGCGCGTGCGGCGCGAGGTGGCGGGCGAGGAACGCCGCGACGCGTTCGTACTCCGGGTTGTGCTCGAGCGTGCCCATGAACACCGCGCCGTCGAACGGGCGCGCGGGACGGAAGACGCGCAGATGGACGAGCTCGCTCGTGCACGGCAGGCGCAGCCGCTCGATCAGCGCGCTCACGAAGCGGTGCTGCGCCTCGGAGATCGTGATCGAGCGCACGCGAATTCCCTGCAGCCCGGCGTACTCGACGAAGCAGCCCCAGCCGCCGCCCATGTCGAGCACCTCCATGCCGGGCTCGAGCCCGAGCGCGTCGATCGCGGTCTGCATCTTGCGCGCCATCGCGTCCGCGATCGGCTCGTCGTCGCGCGCGTAGAGGCCGTGCGAGTAGCAGCGCCAGCGGTCGAGCCAGGGCAAAAAGAACTCCGCCGGGCGGTCGTAGTGAAACGCGATCGACTCGCGGTCGTAGGCGAGGCGGTCGCGCACGAGGAGACGCAGGGCGAGGCGCGCGCGGTCGAGCAGCGAGGCGTCGAGCGTCAAGGTCTCGGTGACCTTCATCACCTCGAGCAGCGAGCCGTCGACGTCGATGTCGCCGCGCAGGTAGGCTTCGGCGAGCCCCAAGTGGTCGCCGCGCGCGAGCGCGCGCAGCGGCTCCTCGCTGCGGAAGGTGACGACGGCGCGCGGCGGCGGCGCGCCGATCGTGAGCGGCTCGCTCCCAGGCACCTGCACGGTCAGCGCGGCGCCCGCCGCCGCGAGACGCTCCGCGTGGCGCGCGAGCGCCGCGCGCGCGTCAAGCACGGCGCACCGCCGCGGCGAGCGCGACCACGGCGCACGCCCAGCCGAAGAGGTCACCGAAGCGCACGTACGGCGTGAGCTCGCGTCGTGGCACGACGTCCGCGTCGATCGCGGACCGCTCGTCGAGCGCCGCGTACGCGACGACGCGGCCGCGCGGGTCGATCAGCGCCGACGGTCCCGAGGTCGACGAGCGCACGAGCCAGCGCCGCGTCTCGATCGCGCGCAGGCGCGACATCTCGAACACGATCGCCGCGTAGCGCTCCGCGCCCACCCAGCCGTCGTTGCTCAGGTTGACGAGCAGCTCGGCGCCGCGCCGTACGCGGTCGCGCGCGACGTCGCCGTACAGCGCCTCGTTGCAGATCAGCACGCCGGCCGCGCCGGCGGGCGTCGGCAGCGGGTCGTGCCGCGCGCCGACGCTGAACTCGCGCACGCGCCCGAAGCGTCGCCGCAGCGCGCCCTGCGCCGGCAGCGGAAAGTACTCCGCGAACGGCACGAGGTACTGCTTCTCGTACACCGCGTGGACTTCCCCGGCGGGCGTCAAGACGAATGCCGCATTGAGATAGCGCGGCTCGCGCGGGCTCGCGCCGGGCGCGACGCGCGGCCCGCCGGTGAGCAGCACGGCGTCGTGCGCCGCGAGCACGCGCGCGATCGCGCGCCGGTAGGCGGGCTCGTCCTCGAGGAAGAAGGTCAGCGCGTTCTCCGGCCAGACGACGAGACGCGCGGGACGGCGCGCGAGCGCCGCGTCGGTCGAGCGCAGGTACGCTTCCAGGTTCTCGCCGTAGAGCTCGGGCCGCCATTGCGAGCCCAGATCGAGGTTGCCCTGGATGACCGCGACCGGCACGGGCGCGCCGTCGTCCGCAGCGACGACGGCTGTTGCCCCGTCAGCGGTGCCGAGCGAGCGCGCCGCACCGTAGGCCAGCACGAGCGCGACGACGCCGGCCGCGGCGAGTAGCCCGCGTCGCGCGCCCGCACGCTCCGCCGCACGCGTCCGCGCGTCGAGCTCACGGCGCATCGCGACGAGCTGCGCGAGCGCGGCATTGACGGCGGCGACGGCGAAGCACACGCCGAACACCCCGGTGACCTCCGCGATCTGCACGAGCGGTGGCGCCGGCACCAGCGCGTAGCCGACGAGCGCCCACGGATTGCCCGCTGGCGACACCGCACGCAGCAGCTCGGACGCGGTCCACGCGGCGGCGCCGAGCAGCACGCCCGCGGCACCGCCGTAGCGCGCGACCCGCCGGTAGAGGAGCGCGAACAGCACGGTGTACGGCGCGACGGTGACGAGCGCGCAGATCAGGAAGACCGCGACCCCGACCGACGCCGGCTGCGCGTAGTAGCGCGTCACCGCGACCGGCATCCAGGTGCCGACCGAGTACGCCGCGACGACGCCCCAGACGACGCCGAGCCCGATCACGCGCAGCACGCCGGCGCCGCGCAGCGCGAGGAAGAACGGCGCCAGCGTGACCCAGGCGACGAGGTGCCAGCCGAGCGGCGGGAAGGCGAGCCCGTAGCAGGCCGCCGACAGCAGCGTGCACGGGAGCGCCGAGCGTCCCGTCATGCCGCGCTGCCGATGGTCGCGAGCTCTTGCTCGAGACCGAGGACCTCGAAGCAGCGCCGCGCGTCGATCAGGTGCTGGCGCGCGCTGCGTCCGCCGACCACGTCTCCCGCGCGCCCGGCGGCGAGCAGACGCTGCGCGATCTCGACCTGCGTGCGCGCGTGCTCGGCGCCGGCAGCGAGCCGGTCCGCCGCTTCGAGCGAGCGCTCCCACCAGCGCAGCGCGCGGCGCCGCTGCCCGACCAGCCAGCAGCAGGTGCCGGCGTGGCGGAACACCTCGGGACGGAGCCAGGCGACCCGCAGCGCGAGGCGCACCGCGCGCCGCACGCTGCGGCGAGCGTCGGAGAGCGCGTGCGAACGAGACATACTGGACGCGCGCTCGGCGCACGCCAGATCGAGCAGCGCGTGCGAGCGCGCGCAGTGCGCGCGGTGCAGCGGCGGCACGCGTCCGAGGCGCGCGATCAGCGCGTCCGCGTCGGCGAGCGTCGCGGCAGCCGCGCCGAGGTCGTCGAGCAGGACCTCCACCTTGGCCTTCATGCCGAGCGCGATCACGTTGAGCAGCGGCTCGTCGTGCTCGACGACGTAGGTCTCCGCTGCGCGCAGCGCCTCGGGCAGGCGGCGCTGCTCGAGCCGCAGCGTGGTGCAGACGCTGTGCCGATTCGAGCTCGCGAGGTCGTAGTCGTAGCGCTGCTCGATGTCGGCGATGCGCGCGACGCGCTCCTCGGCTTCGGCGAAGCGTCCCTGCAGGACGAGCTTCGTGCCTTCGAGCCCGAGGTGGGTCGCGACGTCCCAGAGCTGACCGCGTGCGACGCCGCCGGCGAGCAGCGCCGCGTCGATCTCGAGCTCGCGCGACCAGTCGCCGGCGAGGAACGCGTGCGTGAAGCGCATCATCTGGAACACCAGCACCTCGCTCGGATCGTCCGGGTCGAGGTAGCGCTCGGCGAGGCGCAGGAAGCGCGCGCTGACGTCGAACGAGATCCCGCTGTAGGCGAACAGCCCCGCGGTGCTCGCGAGCAGCGAGCAGGCGCCGGGCACGCTGGCGGGATCGAGCCGCGTCAAGCGCCGCAGCGCCTCCATCGTGTCGACGACGAAGCGCGTCGGGTCGCCGGTGGTCTGGGCGCGCGCGCGGTCGAGCATCAGCTCGAGGATCTCGAGGTCGCGCGCGCTCGCCGCGGGGCGTCGCCGTCCGACCGGCAGGTAGAGCGGCGGCAGCGACGCGAGCAGCGAGCGCACGAGGCTCAGCTCGAGGTCGCCGCGGCTGCGCGGCACGTGCACGCCGAGGCGGCCGAGCGCGCGGTTGAACTGCTCCGCGGCCTCGACCAGACGCCCGCGGTAGAAGTACGCGGTCGCGAGCTTCTTCTCGAGCGCGACGAGCTTCGCCGGGTCGCCACCGCCGCCGTGACGCTCGAGGTAGAGGCGCGAAGCCTCCTCGAAGAAGTACACCGCTTCCGCGGACGCCGACGCGCGCGCGGCGTCGTCGCCCGCGCGCAGCAGGTGCTCCTCGGCGCGCTCGACGTCGCGTCCGCGGCCCCAGTGGTAGGCGAGGAGCCCGTGCCGCGCCGGATCGCTCGCGTCGCCCTCGGCTTCGAGCGCCGCGGCGACGGCGCGGTGCAGCTCCTCACGGCGCGTCTGCAGGATCGCGTCGTAGGCGACCTCCTGGATCATCGGGTGCTTGACGGCGAGCTCGCTGCGTCCCTCGCGCGTGCGGTCGACGAGGAGCTGCGCGTCGAAGAGACGCTGCAGCGCGTCCGTCACGCCCTCACGATTGCCTGCCACTGCTTCGAGCAGACGTCGCGGGAAGCCGCGCCCGATGACCGCCGCGATCTGCAGCGCCTGCTTCGCGCTCGGATCGAGCCGATCGACGCGCGATAGGATGACCTCCTGCACGGTGCCCGGAACGACGACGTCGTCGAGCGCCGCTGCGACCTGCAGCTTGTCGCCGGAAGGTTCGAGCACGCCCTGCTCGACGAGGGTGCGCACGACCTCTTCGAGGAACAGCGGGCTGCCGGCGGCGTTGCCCTCGAGTCGCTCGCGCAGCGCGCGCGGCAGCTCGCCGTGCGCGAACAGGCCGGCGAGCAGACGGCGCACGCTCGAGCGGTCGAGCGGCTCGAGGTCGACGCGTCGGAAGCGCTCGCCGACGACTTCCTGCGCGACCGACGCGACCGCGTCGGCGCTGTCGGCGAAGCCCGGGCGCGCGGCGAACGCGAGCAGGATCGGAGCGTCGAGCGTCACGCGCACGAGGCTCGCGAGCATCTCGACCGACGAGCGATCCGCCCAGTGCAGATCCTCGAACACCACCGCGAGCGCCGTCGTCGCGGCGATGCCCTCGAGCAGCTCGCGCACCGCGCGCAGCACGAGCCGGTCGAGCGCGTCGCCCTTCACCGCGTCGACGCGCGCTTGCAGCTCCGGCGGCAAGCGCAGCGCCAGCACGACGGCGAGAAACGGCAGCAGCTCGTCCGCGGCCTCGCCGCGCACCGCGCGGCTCGCGGCGCGCAGCTTCGCGAGCGCGGCCTCGTCGTCGTCGCCGCGCTCGATCCCGGCGAAGGCCTGCAGCAGGTCGACGAACGGGTGGAAGCGCAAGGGCGCGCCGATCGCGAGCGAGCGTGCCTCGAGGCAGCGCACGCCGAGCGTCCGGGCGTGCGAGCGCAGCTCGTCGAGCAGGCGTGACTTGCCGATGCCGGGCTCGCCGAACAGCGCGAGCACCGAGCCGCGACCCGTCGCGACGTCGTCGACCGCGGCGCGAAGCCACTCGAGCTCCCGCTCGCGGCCGATCAGCTCCGCGAACAGCGTCTCGCCGCGCCCGAGACGCGGACGGTGCACGCGCACGTCTTCCGACAGCAGCTCGTAGGCTTCGTCCGTTGGCGCGCTTGCGGAGGAATGGTCGCCGTCCGTGGGCTCGACCCGCCGCACCTCGAAGCGGTCGCGCGTCGCGAGCACGGTCTCGCGGCCGAGGTAGATGCGGCCGTTCGGCGCGAGCGAGGTGAGGCGCGACGCGCGTCCGACCGACTCGCCCATCAGCGCGAACTCGCGCACCAGCGGACCGCTCACCTCGCCGGCGATGCCGAGCCCGGTGTCGATGCCGATGTGCACGTCGAGCGGCGTCACCAGCGCGCGGCGCTCGTTGTAGGCGCGGACGTTGCGGCGCATCTCGATCGCCGCGTTGACCGCGGCGCACGGCGCGTCCTCGATCGCGACCGGCACGCCGAACGTCGCCATGATGGCGTCGCCGAGATACTTGTCGACGGTGCCGCCCCACTTCTCGGCGGTCGCGTGCAGAAGGCGCAGGCAGCCGGTCACCGCGTCGTACGCCTCCGCCGGGTCGAGACGCTCGGAGAGCGCGGTGAAGCCCGAGATGTCGGCGAAGAGCACGGTCGCTCGGCGACGCTCGGCCTCGCCGCTGCGCTCGACGTCACCTTCCTGACGACGCTCGAACTCGAGCGCCGGCGCGACCAGCGCGCCGAAGATCAGGCGCAGCGGATGGCCGCGCGCACGCTCGAGGACGAGCCCGCGTGCGGCGTCGTCGAGCGACGAGCCGGCCTCGACGTGCGCGAGGAGCTCGCGCGCTTCGTCGTCGGAGAGCGCTGCGAGCGGAAGCTCTCGGTGGCGCGCGCCGGCGCGCGCCGCGGCGCGGGCGACGCGCACGGCGGTCGTCTCGTCGCGCGTCGCGACCAGCAGCAGCGCCGGATGAGCGGTCGCCGCCTCGCACAGTCCCGTCAGCGCGTCGTCCTCGAGCGGCGGCTGCGGCTCGTCGAGCGCCAGCGCGAGCGGACCGGCCGTGCTCGCGAGCGTCGCGTGGGCGGCGGCGAGCGTGCGCGCTGCGCGCAGCGCGAGCGAGCCGCCTTCCGCACGCTCCGCGGCGAGCTCATCGCCGAGCTCGTGCAGGAGACGCGTCTTGCCGGAGCCGACCTCGCCGACGAGCGTCACGACGCCGCCCACGCCGCCTTCGAGCTCGCGCAGCGCCGCGCGCAGCGCGCCGAGCTCGTCCGTCCGCCCGACGCGCGGCGTGAACACCGTCGCGCGCGGCCAGGCAGACTCGGTGTCGTCGGGCGCGGCGTGCGCCTCGTACGCCGCGACGCTCGTCGACTTGCCCTTCAGCGCGAGCGGCGCCATCGGCGTGAAGGCGAACAGCGCGCGCGCGTCGTCTGCGGCGTCGCCGCCGACGAAGACGCAGCCCGCCGGCGCGCGCTCCTTGAGACGCGCGGCGACGTTCACCGCGTCGCCCATGACGTGGAACTCGCGTACCACCGCGCCGCGCAGATCGCCGGCCGTCATCATGCCGCTGTTGACACCGGCCTTCAGCGCGAGCGCCACCGGCGATTGTACTTGACGGTTGTACGCCTCGACCGTGCGCTGCATCTCGAGCGCCGCGGCGAGCGCGGCCGCGGACGAGTTGTCGAGCGGCGCCGGGATGCCGAACACCGCCATCAGCGCGTCGCCGAGGTACTTGTCGACGACGCCGCCGTGACGCCGCGCGACGCCGTCGAGCAGCTTCAGGCAGCCGGTGACGATCGCGTACGCGTGCTCGACGCCGGCGCGCTCGCAGAGCGGCGTGAAGCCGACGATGTCGGCGAACAGCACGGTCGCGCGGCGGCGGTCGAGCGTGCGCGGGCTCATGCGTGGTCCCGTCCGGTCACGAGCCGCGCGCCGCCGCCAGCGAGCACGCCGACCAGCGCGCCGGTGCCGACGTTCAGGCTCGCGCAGTCCGGTCCGCAGCCCGGTGTGGCGAGCGACACGATCGCCGGCGGCAGCATGACCAGCGCGCCAAAGAGCGCGCCGCGCAGCCACCATGGTCGCGGCCACGTCGCCGCCGCGACCACGATGCCGATCAGCATGCGCGCCACGTACCAGCCCCACACCGCGACCGGTCCGTTGAGACGCACGCGCGCGAGCTTCTCCGGGATCGGGCCGTGCAGCAGGAACGGGATCCACGCGGCTGCGAGGCCGGCCGCGACGCAGACCAGCCGATACCGCGTGGCGGGGCTCATCGGAGCCCGAGGCGCTTCATCAAGCGGGACAGGTTCGACTGGGGCAGGCCGAGCCGTCGCGCCGCTTCGGTCTGGCTGCCGCCCGCCGCGTCGAGCGTGCGCTGGATCCGCAGCCGCGTGAAGGTGTCGATCGCGGCGCGCAGCTCGAGGTCGTCGGGCACGCCGTCGCCGCCGCCGTTGGTCGCCGGCGAGGGGAAGGGCTCGCGGATGTCGCGCGGCAGGTCGGCGACGCGGATCTGCGGACCCTTCGACAGCACGATCGCGCGCTCGACCGCGTTCTGCAGCTCGCGCACGTTGCCCGGCCACGAGTACGCGCACAGGCAGGCGAGCGCCTCGGGCGACACCTCGAGCAGCGGACGCTTCATTTCGCGGCAGAAGTGCTGCACGAAGTGCTCGACGAGCCCGGGCACGTCCTCCATGCGCTCGCGCAGCGGCGGCAGGTCGATCGTGATGACGTTCAGCCGGTAGTAGAGGTCCTCGCGGAAGGTGCGCGAGCGCACCGCCTCGCGCAGGTCGCGGTTGGTCGCGGCGACGATGCGCACGTCGACGCGGATCGTCTTCTCGCCGCCGACGCGCTGGAACTCGCGGTCCTGCAGCACGCGCAGCAGCTTCGCCTGCAGGGACGGCGCGAGGTCGCCGATCTCGTCGAGGAACAGCGTGCCGCCGTCGGCGATCTCGAAGCGTCCCTTGCGCTGCGCGACGGCGCCGGTGAAGGAGCCGCGCTCGTGGCCGAAGAGCTCGCTCTCGAGCAGCTCCGGACTGAGCGCCGTGCAGTTGACGGCGACGAACGGTCCGCTCGCGCGCGCGCTCCACTGGTGGACCGCGCGAGCGACGACTTCCTTGCCGGTGCCGGACTCGCCGAGCAGCAGCACCGTGCTCGACGACTCCGCCGCCGTGCGCGCGAGCTCGAGCACGCTCTGCATCGCGCCGCTCGGACCGAGCACGAGCTTGTAGCGCTCGCCCGCCGCGGCGCGCAGCTCGGCGTTCGAGCCGCGCAGCGCCGACATCGTCCGCGCGCGCTCGAGCGCGCTCGCGGCGACGCCGCCGAATGCCGTCAGCAGATCGAGGTCCGAGTCGGTGAAGCCGTCCGCGCGCTGCGGATTGATCGCCTCGATGATGCCGAGGATCCTGCCGCCGAAGCGCAGCGGCGCGCACAGGATCGCGCGCGTGCGAAAGCCGGTGCGCTCGTCGATGCCCTTGAAGAAGCGCGGGTCGCGCGACACGTCGTTGACCAGCACGCCCTCGCCGTGCTTCGCGACCCAGCCCGCGATGCCGACGCCGGTCTCGACCTCGAACTCGTCGAGCTTCGCGGGGCCGCGCGACAGCACGAAGCGCACGCGCGACCCGGTCGGGTCGACCAGCCCGATGCTCGCCGCCTCGAGGTCGAGGAGCGAGATGACGGCGTCGAGGATGGCCGAGAAGACGTCCGCGGGCTCCGCATCCCCCGCGAGGCGGGCGCTCGCGTCGACGAACCCTCGCCACCGACGTTCGCCGGCGTCGCGAGCTTCTGGCACGGCGGCCATCGGGCCGATCTTTGGTGCAAAGCAGGGGCCCGGTCAACGGCGATCCTCGGCGGGCGTCAAGCGTGCGATCGAACGGGCAGGACGACGGACGCGCAACGACCGATCGGCAGCAGCTCGAATCCGGTCGCGAGAAGGTCATCGACAGCTCGACCGTACATGGCCTAGCGGTCGCATCGTCTCCGTTCGAGGCGTCGATTTCTTGTTGGACGGCTTGGCGCAGCGCCGCCCGCGAAGGGTCGCGGTGGCTCTTCGCGAGTGCGCGTCCGCGCCGAGGAGGTCGCCACGCGTCGTTCGAGGCTGGTGCTCGCAGGTCTGTCGCTCACCGCGCTCGGCGCGGCGGCGCTCGCCGTCGCGGCGCCGACGGGGGTGCTCGGCGGCGTGCGCGGCTCGGGAATCCAGGCGACGCCCGACGGCGAGCGCACGCTGATCAGCAAGGACGTCGACGGCGCGCGCTGGCCGATCACGCGCAACGCCGACGACGGCACGGTGACCGGCAACGTCTACTTCCCCGACGGCGGCGAGCCGCTGTTTCCGTTCTTGCGAGGAGACGAGCGCGACCGGCGACGAGTGACGCCGTCCTGCTCGGGCGCCGAGGGCTGCGTCGCCGCGCCGTGCGGCGGCTTCGACTTCATCAGCGAGGTGACCCTGCCGCTCTCGTTCTTCGCGCTGCCCGAGCCGCCGCCGCTGCCGCAAGGAGCGCTCGGACGCCGGCGCTTCTCGATCGACCCGCAGGCGAGCGGGCTGCGCTCGTACAGCGCCTTCGGTCCGACCGACGCGCTCGGCTCCGAGGGCGAGGACGAGCCGCACGCCGGCGTCTGCACCGGGCCGCCCGTCCTCGGCACGAGCCGAGGAGGACGGTCCGGGGACGCTGGTTCTCGGTTCCGTGACCTACGACCTCGAGCCGCCGAGCTTCCCCGGCCTGCGCGTCGACGTGATCACCGACTTCCTCTTCGACGACTGAGGTTCGGAGCGCGCGCGATCTGCGACGTCGCCGTGTCGCGGCGGCGTCGGACGGTGCGACAATCGAGCAAAGTCGGTTGAATGCCGTGTGCGGTGGGCGCATAAACGGCGCGGCGGCGTGGTCCACGGAAGGCCGACTCGCGCAGCGAGGCACGCCGCCAGCGAATCCGTCGACGACAATCGAAACCCGGCGCAGTGACGCTCACGCACGGTATCCGACGTCCTGGTTCGACTCCCTCCCGCACCCGCGTTCCTCGTGCGTTCGCGCGCTGCGCCCAGCACGCGAGCGAAGACGCGCCAGGCGGCCCCCCTCGTGTCTTCGCCCCAACTGCCCGCGTGCGCCGCGCCGCAAGCGCGCGCGACCACAGGAGGGACACATCAGATGTCGCACCGGTTTCGTGTCACATGGATGGCAATGGCCGTCGCAGGCCTGCTCGTGTGCGCGCCGAGCGCGCACGCGCAGCTCGGAGTCAGCATCGACCCGACGTCGGGCTTTCCCGGTGACCTCGTCACCGGGCAGGTGAACGTCGCCGACGTCGCCGCGCAGTGCACCACCGACCTGACGGAGTTCCAGGCGAAGTTCGAGGCCGTGCTCGCCGGGCCGTACGACGGCGGCAGTCCGAGCGGCGAGCTCTTCTCGCGCTTCTTCCCGGGGGACGAGTTCGTCTTCGAGAACTGCGACCAGGCCGCGTACAGCATGACGGGCCTGGTGCTGTTCGGCGTCGTGCTGAACCTCAACGGCGCCGCCGAGACCGCGTTCGAGCGCAGCTTCGCCTTCACGTTCGCCGACATCCTGACGCAGGAGCCGGTCGGCGAGCTCGGTCAGTTCGATCCCTTCACCGGTGAGGGCTCGGTGACCGTGCCCGACTTGACGCCCGGTCTGTGGGCGGTCGCGGCGGCCTGCGTCGAGCCGGTGCTCGACCTCGATCAGCTCGAGGCGGGGATCCGCACCAGCGGCGCCTTCCTCGAGTCGCTCGGCTTCCCGACCTGCGACATCAACGCGCCGGAGTTCGTGGAGTACATCGAGCAGCTGCTCGGGCCGGGCACGGACATCTTCGGGTTCCTGTTCGCCTTCGGTCCGGAGTTTCTCCAGCCGATCGTGACGCCCCAAGCGCTCGGCGTGCAGCTCTTCACGATCCTCGAGCCGGCGCCGATCGAGATCAAGGTCGCGAACGCGTTCCGCAGCCGCAGCAAGCCCGGGCGGATCAACATCCGCGGTAGCCTGCAGACCGGGCAGTTCGGTCCGAACGACGCGCTCGATCCGAACTCCGACTTCTCGCTGCGGGTGACCGACGGGCTGAACCTCGACGTGACGCTCGACGTCGACGCCGACACCTGCACGAGCAACCCGCGCGGGCGGATCCTCTGCAAGGACGCGGCGAAGACGTACCAGATCTCGTTCGCGCCGCAGGGCAAGGTCGCGGGCACCTACCGCCTCGACATCAAGCTGCGTCAGCTCGACATCGGCGCGCCGCAGGTCGGGCCGCTGACGCTCGAGCTCGACTACGGCATCCCGCGGCAAGGGACGGCAGCCAACTGCCGCGTCGACGCCGCGAAGCTCTCCTGCAAGGGCTGAGCTCCGTGCTCCGGGGCGCGCGGCGGGGGAAGCTTTCCCGCCGCGCGCCCGCGGCTCTCTCCCCAGACCTTCAGAACCTTCCCGAGCGTAGGAAACCCCAGGCGACGATCAGGTAGCCGCTGCCGGCGGTCAGCAGCCCGAGGATCCCGAGCAGCGCGTTGGCCGGGACGCCGAGGATGCTCGGCCCGCCGCCCGCGGCGAGCAGCGTCGCCGAGCCGACGATCAGCGCGCTCACCATCAGGCTCAGCGCGAGTCGGTTCGCGCCGCGCGCGCGCTCGAGGATCGCGCGGTCGTGGCCCTCGAGCTCGGTCACGACCTTGAAGCGTCCGCTGCGCAGGCTCGCGAGAATCGCGGTCAGCTCGCGCGGCAGGCGCGCGAGCAGCGTGACGGTCTCCTCGCCGGCGCGAATCGCGTCGCGGGCGAGGAAGCGTGGGTCGGCGAGGCGCTCGAGGTAGTAGCGCAGCACGAGCGGGCGCATCGCCTGCATCGGGTCGAGGCGCGGATCGAGGATGCGCGCGAGCCCCTCGACGGTCGCGAGCGCCTTGCCAGTCAAGAGCAGCTCGGGCGGCACCTGCACCTGGTGGCGTGCCAGCACGTCGAACAGCTCGGCGATGAACGCGCCGATGTCGACCTCTTCGAGCGGCAGCTCCTTGTAGGCGTCGAGCATCTCCTGGGCGTCGCGGCGCAGCCCCGCGAGGTCGGCGCGCTCGTCGACCAGCGCGAGCCGCTGGAACAGCGCCACGATCTTGCCCGCGTCGCCGAGCAGGATGCCGGTCATCAGCTCGAGCAGGGCGTCGCGCATGTCGCGGTCGAGGACGCCCATCATGCCCATGTCGATCGGCGCGATGCGGCCGTCGCGCAGGATGAAGATGTTCCCGGGGTGTGGGTCGGCGTGGAAGAAGCCGTGCTGGAAGACTTGCTTGACGACGAACTCGACGCCGCGCCGGGCGAGCGCCGAGCGGTCGATGCCGGCCGCCTCGAGCGCCTCGACGTCCGACGCCTTGATGCCGTCGATGTACTCCATCGTCAGCACGGCGCGGCTCGACAGCTCGGGGTAGTTCTTCAGCACCTTGACGCCGGGGTCGCCGCGGAAGTTGCGCGCGAAGCGCTCGATGTTGCGCGCCTCGCGCGTGAGGTCGATCTCGCGTCCGATCGAGCGACGAAACTCCTCGGCGATCGCGCGCGGCGAGAACTGGCGCGACTCGGGGAGGTTGTCCTCGAGCAATCCGGCGAGCGCGATCAGGATGTCGAGGTCGTTGGCGATGATCGCCTCGAGCCCGGGACGGCGCACCTTGACCACGACCTCCGTGCCGTCGTGCAGCGTCGCGCGGTGCACCTGCGCGATCGACGCCGCCGCGAGCGGCACGTCGTCGAAGCGCGCGAACAGCTCGCCGATCGGACGTCCGAGCTCGCGCTCGATCTCCTGCCGCGCCTGCTCGGCGGGAAACGGCGGGACGCGGTCCTGCAGGAGACGCAGCTCCTCGATCAGGCTCATCGGGATGAGATCGGGCCGCGTCGCGAGCACCTGGCCGAGCTTGATGAAGGTCGGGCCGAGCTCCTCGAAGGCCATGCGGATGCGCTGCTCGGTGGTCAGCGCCTCCGCGACCGGATCCGGCGCCTCGCCGCGCAGCCGGCGCCGCATGCGCTCGATCCAGCCGACGACGCCGAGGCGCGGCACGAGGTCGCCCCAGCCATACTTGACGAGCACCCGGACGATCTCGCGCAGACGCTGCAGATTGCGCACCGTCTGCGGGATGCGGATCAGCGTCGAGAGCTGCATGGCGGATGAGCTTCAGGTGCGCTCGCGCTCGGCGCGCGAAGGCGCTGATCCGTTCGCCGCGAGCGCGCGCTCGATGCGGGCGACCGCGTCCTCGAGCGCCGCGATGCGCGCCGCGAGCTGGTCCATTCCCGGATCGCGCGCCTGGTCACGCGGCGCGTCGTCGAGTAGCGCGAGCAGGCGGCGCGGCTCGCGCAAAGCGTCCGCCACCAGGTCGCGGGCGCGCTCGATGGCGGCGTCGACGGCGCCCGTCAAGCGCGCCGCGAGGTCCGGGGCGAGGTGTCCCGCCCGCTCGAGCTCGCGGGCGATGCGCTGCGCGTCCTCACGTGCGCCCGCGAGGCGGCGGGCGACGAAGCTTCGGCTGTCGGAGAGCACGGGCGCGCTATATCGCATCGCAGCACGCTTGCGCACCCGCGCAGCCGGCGCGCGCGGACGGACGCGCCGGGCACGGTCGCGCCGCGCGCCGGAGGGCGCCGCGCGTCCGACGAGCGTGCCAATTCGGCCATTGAGAACCAGGGCGCGACGCCCTATCGTAGAACGAGATCCCGCACCGGACGGCCGGACCCGGCCCCATTTCAGGAGGGAAGAGCGCATGGCGATCCGTATTGGCATCAACGGCTTCGGCCGTATCGGCCGGCTTTTCTACCGCGTCGCGGCGGAGCGCGGCATCGAGGTGGTGGCGGTCAACGACCTCGTCCCGGCCGACAACCTCGCCTACCTCCTGCAGTACGACACGATGCACCGGCGGCTGATGCTCAACGGCAAGCCTGCCGAGGTCTCGGCGACCGAGAACAGCTTCACCGTCAACGGCAAGACCACCAAGACGCTCTCCGAGCGTGACCCCGGGAAGCTGCCCTGGAAGGACCTCGGCGTCGACTACGTCCTCGAGTCGACCGGCCTGTTCACGGATCTCGAGCACGCCAAGCTGCACCTTTCCGCGGGCGCCCGGCGCGTCGTGATCTCGGCGCCGACCAAGAGCACGCCCGAGGAGGTGCCGACCTTCTGCCTCGGCGTCAACCACGACAAGTACGACCCCGCGAAGCACACCGTGATCAGCAACGCGAGCTGCACGACCAACTGCCTCGCGCCGGTCGCCAAGGTGCTGCACGACAACTTCGGCATCGAGGAAGGCTTGATGACCACCGTGCACGCCGTGACGGCGACGCAGCCGACGCAGGACGGGCCGAGCAAGAAGGACTGGCGCGGCGGCCGCAACGCCTACCAGAACATCATCCCGGCGAGCACCGGCGCGGCGAAGGCGGTGACGCTCTGCATCCCCGAGCTCAAGGGCAAGCTCACCGGCATGGCGTTCCGCGTCCCGACCGCCGACGTCTCGGTCGTCGACCTGACGTTCCGCACGAGCAAGGACACGAGCCTCAAGGAGATCAACGCGGCGATGAAGAAGGCGGCGGAGGGCCCGCTGCGCGGCATCCTCGCCTACACCGAGGAGGAGGTCGTTTCCTCGGACTTCATCGGCGATCGGCACTCGAGCATCTTCGACGCCGGCGCCGGCATCGAGCTCAACAGCCGCTTCTTCAAGGTGGTGAGCTGGTACGACAACGAGGCCGGCTACGCGACCCGCTGCGTCGACATGATGGAGATGCTCGCCACCAAGGACGGCAAGTAAGCCGCGAAGACGACGAGCGGCGCACCGTTCACGCACGCGTGTCCGGCGCGCCGCTCGTGACCGCATCGTGAGCGCTGACGGCGTCGGCGGCCGCGGCCGAGCCCTGTGGATGCGCCGACGCGTCTACGGCGTCACGATGTTGAACCAGAAGTCGAAGGTGTCGAGGTTGGCGAGCATCTCCTCGAGCTTGCCCTCGCTGCCGTCGATCTTGACGTCGCCCTTGGCGACCGCGTCCTTCAGCGTGGTCTGCTGAAGCACGATCTCGTTGAGCGTGTCGCGCGACAGCGTGACCGTCGCGTCGGCGTTCGCCGCCTGCTTGCCCTGGGTGTGGTTCAGGACGCCGTTCACCATCTCGAGGACGTACTTTTCCTCGATGTCGGGGAAGCTCAGGTTGAGGACGATCTGCTTCCCCTGCGCCTTCGGGCCGTTCAGCCGCATGGCGAGGAAGTCGAAGAACAGGTCGAGGTCCATCGCGCGCACCGTGTCCGGGCTCGCCGTCTGCGGGACCGGTAGCTTCGCGACGCCTTCCCGCAGCTCCTTGGCGCCCGTCAAGTAGAAGTTGCGCCAGGGGCCGCTCTCGGCCTGGTAGCCCATCTGCTCGAGCGCGTTGGCCTGCAGGTTCTTCGCGGCCTGATCGTTCGGGTCGGCGAAGACCGCGTGGTTCACGACCTCCGCGACCCAGCGGTACTCGCCCTTGTCGTAGTACTCGCGCGCCTTCTGCAGCAGCGCGTCGGCGCCGCCCATCATCTCGACGTAGCGTCTCGACGCCTCCACCGGCGGCAGCGTGTGCAGCGTCGCGGGATTGCCGATGAACCACCCGAGGTAGAGCACGTAGGTCGCCTTCACGTCGTGGTTCACCGATCCATAGTAGCCGCGGTTCGAGAAGTGCCGTGCGATCGCCTCCGGTAGCTCGATCTGCTCCGCGATCTCGACCATCGTGTAGCCCTGGTTCGCGAGCCGCAGCGTCTCGTCGTTGATGTAGCGGTACATGTCGCGCTGCAGGCCGAGGTGCTGCTTGATCGCGTCGCTGCCCCAGACGGGCCAGTGGTGCATCGCGAACATGACCTCGGCTTGATCGCCCCACATGCTCAGCGCCTGGTTCAGGAACTTCGACCACGCGAGCGGGTCGCGGATCTTGGCGCCGCGCAGCGAGTAGGTGTTGTGCAGGGTGTGCGTCGAGTCCTCGGCGGCGTTGATGGCCTGCTTCTCCTTGATGAAGAACAGCATCTCGGCGGGAGCTTCGGTTCCCGGCGCGTAGAGGAACTCGTAGGTCAAGCCGTCGATGACGCGCGTCTCGCCGGTCTTCGCGATGGTGTCGGTCGGGCGGATCAGCGTGACCGTTCCGGCCGACGTCGTGGTGCCGAGTCCCGCGCCCACCTGACCGGTCGCGCTCGGCGGCAGCAGGTTGCCGTACATGTAGCTCGCCCGCCTGCTCATTGCGGTGCCGGCCATCACGTTCTCGGCCACCGCCGCCTCGAGGAAGCCCGCGGGCGCGTAGACCTTGACCTTGCCGGACGAGACGTCGGCTTGGTCCACCACGCCGCGCACGCCGCCGTAGTGATCCACGTGGCTGTGCGTGTAGATCACGGCGACCACGGGCTTCTTCGGCCGGTGCTGGTAGTACAGGTCCAGCGCCGCCTTGGCGGTTTCCGCCGAGACCAGCGGATCGAAGATCGTGATGCCGCTCTTGCCCTCGACGATCGTCATGTTCGACAGGTCTTGGTTGCGGACCTGGTAGATCCCGTCGGTGACCTCGAAGAGGCCCGAGACGTTGATGAGCTGAGACTGCCGCCAGAGACTTGGATTGACGGTATCGGGAGCCGACTCGCCCTCCTTGATGAAGTCGTACTTCGCGGGGTCCCAGATGAGGCCGCCCTCGCCCTTGATGACCTCTTGCGGCAGCGGCGCGATGAAGCCCTTGTGCGCGAGTTCGAACGGCGTCTTGTCGGCGAACGGCAGCTCCTTGAGCAGCGCGGCGTTGGCCGCCTTGGTCGACTCCGTCGCCGGCTTCGGGGCTTCCGCGGCCACCGCGCCGCGCGTCACGCACAGGCACGTTGCAGTGAGCGAAATCAAGGTCGCGGTGGTCGCGCAGGCTTTCGTGCTCTCTCGTCGTCGAATCACGTCGACCTCCTCTGGCTGCGTTGCGGCAGCGGCTAGCCGGTCGGGAACAGGAGCTGCACCTGAACGCGCAGCGTGGTGTCGCCGACCGCGCTGGGTCGCTCGGCGTTGTAGTGGCCCTGCAGCGAGGCGTTGATCGGCTGGGTGCCCACCTGAACACCGTGCCGAAGCCGCCCCCGACGGGGACGAGCCAGCGCTGATCGTCGGGCGCCCGCCAGTTGGCGGTCATGATTGGCGCCGAGACCAGATACCAGCCCGTCGCCCCGAAGTTGTAATTGACAAAGGGCTGGAGCAGCATCTGGTTCACGTAGGGCGTGTCAAAGTCGCCGGCGAGCGAGAAGGCGTTGCTGACGAGCGCGCCCAGTGCTGCACGTCGCCCAGGCCGAAGGTGCCGCCGGTGCCGCGCGTCACGTCGGGCTGCCAGTCGAGCGGCACGATGGTCCGGTTGAGCAGATTGACCTCACCGACGCCGATCGGGATCGCCGGCTGGACGTTCAGCACGTTCTGCCTCCGGCCGTGCGGGTTCGCGCCGAAGGTGGTGTGTTCTGAAAGGGCAGCGAGATCAGGTCGCGACCGGGTTCTGCGACTGCTTGGCGAGGTCGACGTCGCTCTGCGCGACGCCGTCGCAAGGCAGCACGAGCAAGGCGAGCCAGACGATGACTGCCGGCGCGGCGCCGCGCGAGGGCGCGTCACGCCGCGGCGGCATCGCACGACGTGCACCGCGCCGTTCGCACGCGCGGACGCTGCGCCGGGCTCGCCGAGCAGGCGTCGAGGTCGTGCGGAGAGGCAGCGCTCCTTCGTCCATCGCGGTCCCGTCCATGCGCATCACCGGGCAGTGCGGATGGAGTCGCATCGCGCACGCGCGATCTCGCGTCTTGGGCCATGTAGGTCAGCGTCTACGCGCTGACGATGCAGATCGTGAACGAATCGCTTGCGACGACGTCTCGTCGATCACCTCGCGGCAGGCGCGTTGCCGCGTTCGCCGCGACGTCCCGGGGGCCCCGGCTGCGATGGCGTCGATCGAAGGTGGCTCGCCGACGTTTCCTCGGCGGTACTAGCGGGGCGATCTCCAGTCAACGACCTTCGGGAGATCGGACGCTTCGACATCGTGTGGCCGATTTTCGAGCTCGACGGTCGAACGATGCGCGGACGACGAACTAGTGATCGACGGAGGCGTCATGGATCTCGTCCGAAGTTTCTTCCGCGCGCGGCGCCGAGCGCTTGGGCTCGGTGCCCGCGACGAACGCCTGCATCCGTGACGCGCGCCCCTTGACCGCGAGCAGCCCGGTCGCCGCGTCGATGCGCACCATCTTGACGTCGTCCGGCTGCGGGAAGTCGCGCACCGGGCGGCCCTCGAGCGCGCGCTCCATGAACTCGGTCCAGATCGGCGCGGCGGCGCGTCCGCCGGTGAACGAGCCCAGCGTGCGCTCGGCGTCGAAGCCGACCCAGACGCCGACCAGCATCTCCGGCGTGAAGCCGACGAACCACGCGTCCATCGACTCGTTGGTCGTGCCGGTCTTGCCGGCCGCCGGACGCCCGAGCTTCTTCGCCTCGCGCGCCGTGCCGGCCTCGATCACGCCGCGCATCATGTCGGTGACGACGTAGGCGGTCGCCGGGTTGAGCACGCGCGTGAAGCGCGGCCGCGTGCCGGGGAAGTCGCTCGGCTGTCCGTACGCGTCGCGCACCGAGGTGATGAAGACCGGATCGAAGCGCTGTCCCATCGTGGCGAAGACGCCGTAGGCGCGCGTCAGGTCGAGCAGCGTCACCTCGCTCGTGCCGAGCGCCAGCGACAGGTGGCGCGGGAACTCGGTCGGGAAGCCGAAGATGCGCAGGTGCTCGCGCAGGCGGTCGATGCCCACGTCCATCGCCACCCGGATCGACGCCGTGTTCAGCGACTTGACGAGCGCCGTCCGCAGCGGCACCGCGCCCATGTAGCGGTGGTCGAAGTTCTTCGGCGTCCAGCGGCCGCGCCGTCCGTCGGGCAGCGAGAGCGGCGCGTCCTGCACGATGGTGGTC
This sequence comes from Candidatus Binatia bacterium, assembly GCA_036563615.1. Classification (NCBI taxonomy): domain Bacteria; phylum Candidatus Binatota; class Binatia (SeqCode); species Binatia bacterium. The sequence goes on along the minus strand of DATCMB010000013.1, from coordinate 57,407 downwards.
GCGGTGTAGCCGTTGTCGATCGCCGCCGCGTAGACGAACGGCTTGAACGCGGATCCCGGCTGACGACGCGCCTGCACCGCGCGGTTGAACTGGCTGCGTCGGTAGTCGACGCCGCCGACCATCGCCTTGACCTCGCCGGTCTCGAGGTCGATCGCGACCAGCGCGCCCTCGAGCTGCGGGTCGGTGTCGAGCGCGAACCGCATGACGCCGTCGTCGCCGCGCGCGACCGGATCGACCGAGATCACGTCGCCGCGCTTGAACGAGCTCGTGGCGCGCTTCGCCGCATCCTCGGTGCGCGGCACGATGCCGTCCTCCCACGGCGTGCGGATGTGCACCGCGTTCGCGTCGACGCTGGTGACCACCGCCTCCTGCGGACCGTCGGGCGTGCGGCTTCGACGCTGCCGGGCGAGGAAGTCCTCGATCTCGTCCGCGGCGATCCGCCGCACGACGCGCCGCTTGCCGAGCCGGCGCTCGATCTTCGTGAGGCCGTCGCGCAGCACCTCCTCGGCGATCGCCTGCAGCCGGAGGTCGAGCGCGGTCTGCACCTGCAGGCCGAGCGTCGCGAACGCGCTGCCGTACTCCTCCTCGAGCAGCGTGCGGACGTGGTCGACGTACCAGGGCGCGGCCTCGTAGCGCACCGACTTGCGCTCGGCGATCGTCAGCGGCTCGGCGAGCGCCACGGCGTGCTCCTCGGGCGTGATGAAGCCGACCGCGAGCATGCGATCGAGGACGTAGCGCTGACGGCGACGCGCGGCCTCGGGGTAGCGGCGCGGATCGTAGCGGCTCGGCGCCTTCGGCAAGCCCGCGAGCAGCGCCGCCTGCGCGAGCGTCAGCGACGCCGGCTCGACGTCGAAGAACGAGCGCGACGCGGCCGAGATGCCGTAGGTCCCGGAGCCGAAGTAGATGTGGTTCAGGTAGAGGTAGAAGATCTCGTCCTTGGTGAGCTTCGACTCGAGCTCGATCGCGAGGATCATCTCCTTCGACTTGCGCTCGAAGCTCCGCTCCGGCGACAGCAGGAGTTGCTTGACGACCTGCTGCGTGATCGTGCTCGCACCCTGCACGATCTGACCCGAGCGGACGTTCGCGACGATCGCGCGCGCGATGCCCATCGGGTCGATGCCGCGGTGCTGGTAGAACTCGGCGTCCTCCGCGGCGAGAAATGCGCGCTTGACGTGCTCCGGGATCGCCGCGATCGGCACGAGGTAGCGCCGCTCGACGTAGAACTCGCCGATCGGCGTGCCGTCGGACGCGTACACCCGCGTCGCCGTCGGCGGCCGGTAGTCGAGCAGCTCGGTGACCGCGGGCAGGTCCTGCGTGAGCTCGCGCCACACGGCGACCGCCGCGAGCAGGACGAGCAGCGTCGCGCCGACGATCGTCCACAGCACGATCCGCAGCGCGAGCCTCACCATCGCCGCACCTCCGCGCGCGTCGCCGACGCCTCGAGCGTCGTGTCGAGCTCGACCGACGCCCGCACGGTGGGCGGCCCGGCGCTCGCTGCCGTCGGCGACACCTCGTTCACCATGATGCGCGAGGGCTCGACGCCGTGCCGGTCGACGAGCTCGCGTGCGACCTTCGCGACCCGCGCGCGCGCCAGCGCCGTCAGCCGGTGCGGATCGATCGGCGGAGCCGCCGCCACGATCTCGCGCAGCACCGCCTCGTCCTCGGGGCTGAGCCGTCCGGGCCGTCCCGCGCGCCGCTCGGCGAGCGCCTCGCGGATGCGCGTGTCCTGATCGCGGACGCCGAACACGCGCAGCACGCCCATGAATCCTTCCGGCTCCTCGAGGTACTGCGCCGCGGCCTGCTCGGCGAGGAAGCGCCGGTCGTGCTCGGACACCGTGCTGCTGAGCTCGACCACCGCGTCGCTTCGCGACGCGAGCAGGTAGGCGATCTCGCCGAGCTCCTGCTTGGCGCGAACGCCGAGCTCGTCGCTGCCGGGCGCGAAGCGGATCTCGATCGGTCTGTCGGGGAGCGGCGCGAGCCGCGCGCGCGTGACCGCCGAGCGCAGCGCGCTCGCCACCATGGTCGGCACGTCGCCGCGCGAGCCGAGCGTGAGGCGCAGCGTGATGTCGCCGTCGGAGTCGCGCAGCGTCGCGATCGCGTCGCGCACCGGCATGCCGAGCGCGCGTCGCAGCGCGTCCTCGTCGCCGACGATCTCGGGGCGCTGCAGAGCGACCGTCGCGTCGGCGCTCCAGCCGTCCTGACGCAGCCAGATGCGCGCGAGGAAGCGCGCGGTCCCGCCGGCGAAGCCGTAGGGCAGCTCCGCCTGCTGCAGGTACGGCGTGAGCGCGGCGAGCGGCACGTCCTGCGCCGAGAGCTCGATCTCGCTCGTGCCGCCGGAGCGCGATGCCGCGACCGTCATCCGTCCGAGGCGGCGGTCGCGGCCCTGCACGACGAGCTGCGACGCCCCGAGCCCGGGCAGGCGGACGTCGCGCGCCCAGCCCTCGAGCAGATCGACGTCGAGCGCGGTGCGCCGCTCGTGCGCGAAGTCGAGCACGATCACGCGACCGCCGATGGTGGTGAGCTCGCCGAGGACGATCGGTGTCGCGGCATCGAGCGTTTGCGCGGGCGACGGCGCCGGCGGCTCGGCTGGCGCGGCGGCCGCGGGGACGACGGCCGCGTCCGTCTCGGGCGCCGATTCCGACTCGGCGCGCACGGGCATGAGACGCGCCCAGAGCAGCGCCGGATCCTCGGCGAAGGGCGGCACGAGCCAGCCGTCGGGGGCGCGCGTCAAGAGCACGTACGGCCGCCGGACGGTCGCCCTGCGGAAGTGCAGCGCCGCGGGACGCACCGTGCCGCGCGGACCCGCCGCCGGACGGACGCCGTCGAGCTGCAGCTCGAGCGTCGAGGCGCCGATCGCGAACAGTCCTGGATCGGGCGCTGCGAGCCAGAGCCCGTCGACCGCGAGCTTGCCGCGCACGGCGACCGGCGGACCGTCGGTGGCGCCCGGCGCCACGTCGACCGTGAGATCGGCCGAGGCGACGCCCGCCTGCACGAGCTCCGCGAACGGCAGCTTGAACGCGCGCGCGAACAGCGCGGCGTCGATGCCGTCGGCGGTGAGGCGGCCGTCGATCGTGAAGCCGCGCGTCAAGCGCGCGGTGCCGTCGAAGGTCGCGATCTGGTCGCCGCGTCCGAGCCACGCGCGCAGCGGCGACCAGTACGCGGCGGGCCCGAGGTTCTCGCCGACGACGCTCGCCGGAAGCACGATCGCGGGCTCGGCGCCGACGACCTCGACGCGCGCGTACGGCGCCGCAAACCGCGCCACGGACCACGTCCAGCGCGGGCTCGCGGCGGCGCTGCTCGCCGCGCGCCGCTTGCCGTCCGTCGCGGCCGGCTGCACGGCGGTCGCGTCGAACAGCGGCACCGGCGCCGTCAGGTCGGGACGCACGGCGAGCCGTGCGCCGTGCAGCGTCAGCGCCTCGAGCACGACGCGCTGGCGGCGAAAATCGATCTTGTCGAGCTCCGCCTCGACGCGGCGGATCGCGAGGGCCGGCGCGTCGAACGTCGGCACGTGCACCGTCACGCGACGCGCGCGCAGGCGGCCGCTCAGCGTGTCGCGCCGTCCGGGCTCGCGCTGGTAGTGCAGCTGCCCCGAGAGCCTTCCGGCGACGAGCGCGCCGCCTGGCTCCGGCAGGTACTCGCGCAGGCGCTCGAGCGGCACGTCCTTGACGCGCAGGAGCGCGTCCACCACGAGGCTGCCGTCGTCGAGCACGTCCGTCGTGCCGTCGATGCGGATGCGTCCGCCCTCGACGAGCACGTCGACGTGCAGGTTCGGCGCGCGCTTGAACGCGCTTGCGCGCCGCCGCATGGTCGAGAACTCGGCGTCGCGCACCCCGAGCTCGAGCGGCGCGCCGTCGTCGCCCGTGTCGCGCACGCGGACGAGCGAGTCGCGCAGCATCACGCGGTCGATCGCGAAGCTCCAGCCGGGCGGCAGCTCCGGCGCCGCGTCGACGTTCAGCAAGCGGTCGAGGCTCGTGCCGCCGTCCGCCGTGCGCTCGACCTCGATGCGCGCCGACTCGAGCGCGACCTCGCGCACGACGAGCGCGCGGTGCAGCAGCGGCAGCCACTGCAGGTCGAGGCGCACGCGCGCCGCGTGGATCGCGGGCTCGAGCTCGTCGCCGTCGGAAGCCGGCGCGCCCGGACGGTCGACGCGGACGTTGCCGAGCGTGACCACCGCGTCGATCGGCGCGAAGCTGACGTCGCCGACCTGCACGCGCGCGCCGAGCGCGCGCGACAGACGCTCCTCGAGAAACGGCCCGACGACGAAGGGCGCCGCGATGCGCAGCCCGACGAGCAGCGCCAGCAGCACCAGCCACGCTCCCCAGCGCCGACGATGCCGCGCATCGAGAGATGGCGTCGCCGCTTCGTTCGGTGGCGCTGTGTCGTCTGCGAGATCGACCGAGGCAGGAGAAGCGTGATCCTGCAAAGCACTACGATCGTATCGCCGACCAAAGGGGAGACAAGCGGGTCGGCCGAATCTTTGGCGCGCCGGGCGGGGCGGGCGCGCAGACGGGGCTGGCGAGGGGGAGGCTGCCGTGCGCAGCGCGCAGTCGAGCTAGGTGCGGCGAGCAGGATCGTTGCGCACGTCGCTGCTGCAGCGCACGGTCGGTGCGGCTGCGGACGTTCGGGGCTCGCGCGCTCACCTCGGCGCGCGCTCGTCGGACGGCGGCTCGTCGAGGTCCTCGTCGTCCTCGTCGGGCGCCCCGCCGTCGGTCGCGGCCCGGACCACGGTGCCGGTCGCCGCCGATGGTTTCTTGACGGCGCCCGGCTTCTCGGGCGCGCGGCCGTAGAGCTCGGCCATCTCGGCGAGCCGCCCGACGTGCCAGTCGGTGATCGCGTCGGCGCGCATGCGCCACTGCCAGTTCCCCGACGGGCGTCCCGGGTGGTTCATGCGCGCCTCGCTGCCGAGGCAGAGCACGTCCTGCATCGGGATGATCGCGGTGTCGGCGACCGAGCTCAGCACGCCGCGGATGAAGTCGTAGGCGATGTCCTCGCCGCTACGCGCGAAGTAGCGCTGCGCGTTCGAGCGCTCCTCGGGCGTCGTGGCGTGGAACCAGCCGACGGTGGTGTCGTTGTCGTGCGTGCCGGTGTAGGCGACGCAGCGCCGCGGGTAGTTGTGCGGCAGGAAGGGGTTGGTCGCGTCGCTGTCGAAGGCGAACTGCAGGAGCTTCATCCCGGGCAGCTCGAAGGCGTCGCGCAGCTCCTCGACCTCGGGCGTGATCGCGCCGAGATCCTCGGCGATGATCGGCAGGTCGCCGAGGGCGTTGCGCGCCGCCTGCAGGAAGTCGGCGCCGGGCCCGGGGCGGTAGCGTCCCTTGATCGCGGTCTTGGCGCGCGCCGGGATCTCCCAGTAGCGGTGGATGCCGATGAAGTGGTCGATGCGCAGAATGTCGACCTGCGCGAACGTCGTGCGCAGCCGGTCGAGCCACCACGCGTAGCCCTGCCGCGCGAGCACGTCCCAGCGGTAGAGCGGGTTGCCCCAGAGCTGTCCGGTCGCGCTGAAGTAGTCGGGCGGCACGCCGGCGACGACCGTCGGCTTGCCCTCCTCGTCGAGGAAGAAGAGCTCGGGGTGCGCCCAGACGTCGGCGCTGTCGTAGGCGACGAAGATCGGGATGTCGCCGATGATGCGCACCCCCGCCTGGTTCGCGTAGCGCCGCACCTCGTCCCACTGGCGGAAGAACATGAACTGGATGAATTTGTGCTTGAAGATCGCCTCGGCGTGCTGCTCGCGCGCCGCGGCGAGCGCGTCGGGCTCACGACGCGCGAGCGGACGCGGCCACGCGCTCCAGGTCCGCAGCTCGTGCGCTTCCTTGAGCGCCATGAAGAGCGCGAAGTCGTCGAGCCAGTGCGTCTGCGCGCGGCAGAAGGCGTCGAAGTCGGGCGCGAGCGCCGCGCCCGCGTGCCCGCGGTGGAAGGCCTCGGCGGCACGCGCGAGCAGCGCCATGCGGTACGGGATCACCGCCGCGTAGTCGACGCGCTCCTCGGGGAAGGGCGGCGGGTCGCGCAGGTCGTCCTCGGACAGGAGCCCGTCCGCGACCAGGCCCTCGAGGCTGACCAGCAGCGGGTTCCCCGCGAACGCCGAGAAGCACTGGTAGGGCGAGTCGCCGTAGCCGGTCGGTCCGAGCGGCAGGACCTGCCACAAGGTCTGGCCCGTGCGCACCAGGAAGTCGACGAAGCGCTTGGTCTCGGGGCCGAGGTCGCCGATGCCGAAGCGACCGGGCAGGGACGTCGGGTGGAGAAGGATGCCGCTCGCGCGCTGCTGGATCTTCTTCAAAGCCGGGTCCTCTCGCTGCAAGACGGGGCGTCGGATGCCGGAGCCGACTTGCGCCTAGCATTCGGCGCTGTGCGCGGCTGCAAAGTCGAGGCCAGTGGGGACGACGCGACCGCGCGCACGACGCGCGGGCCACGCGTGCGCACCCGCGTGCGACGCATGCACACCCGCAAGCGTGGGCCGCGACGGCGCCGACATCGCGTGCGGATGATGTCATGCGGAGCCGGCCGACGTGAAGCGGCGGCGCGTGAACGGACGGAGCGCGAGTGGGCCGCGAAGACTTCGGCGACGCCGCCCACCCGTGCGCCCGCGACGCGGCTCAGAGACTCGCATAGACCGCGTCGAGCAGCGCGCGGTTGCGCGGGTTCTGCCAGCGCGGCCCCATGTCGTTCATCACGTAGCCGAGCGCGACGTCGGCGTCGGGGTCGCAGAAGCCGAGCGCGCCGCCCGAGCCGAAGTGGCCGAAGGCGCGCGGGTTCGGACCCAGCGGGCGCTCGGCCTGGGTGAGCTGGAAGCCGAGCCCGAAGCGCGACGGGCGCTCGAGGATCAGGTCCATGCCCGAGGAGTGCTCGACGATCGCCTGCTCGAGCGTCTCGCGCGCGAGCACGTGCACGCCGTCGAGCGCGCGTCCGTGGCGCAGCGCCGCGACCAGCGCCGCGTAGACGCGCGCCACGCCGCGCGCGGTCGCGTGTCCGTTCGCCGACGGGATCTCGGCGAGGCGCCACTCCGGCCGGTTCACCCAGCCGTCCTCGCCGGAAAGCCCCGGCGGGTTGAGGTACGCGCAGTAGCGCAGCGCCTGGGCGTCGGGCAGCATCGTCGGGTCGGTGCGCGGGAACGGCAGCGTCGCGTTCCAGAGGAAGGTGGCGATCCGCGCGTGCTCGCTGCGCGGCACGCCGAGGTGGACGTCGGCGCCGAGCGGTCCCGTGATCACGTCGCGCAGGAACGTCCCGATCGACGTGCCGCTCGCCCGGCGCACCGCCTCCCCGACCAGGAAGCCGAAGGTGTTGACGTGGTAGCCGTGCTGCGTGCCGGGCGGCCACCATGGTGCTTGACGCTCGAGCGCGCGCGTCATCGTCGCCCACTCCAGCATCGCGCCCTCGGGAAGCGGCGCGCGGATCGCCGGCAGCCCGGCGCGGTGCGCGAGCACCTGGCGCAGCGTGACGCCTTCCTTGCCTGCGGCCGCGAAGCCCGGCCAGGCGCGCGCGAGCGGCTCGTCGAGCCCGAGGCGACCTTCCTCGACGAGGCGCAGCGCGCAGATCGTGACCAGCGCCTTGGTCACCGAGAAGACGTTGACCAGCGTGTCCTCGCGCCACGGCGTGCCGCGCGCGGGATCGGCGAGGCCGCCCCACAGGTCGACGACGACGCGCCCCTCGACGACCACGGTCACCGCCGCGCCGACCTCGCCGTGCTGCGCGAAGTTGGCGGCGAACGCGTCGCGCACGGCGGCGAAGCGCGGGTCGCAGCGCCCGCCGATCTCTGGGACCGGCGCAGACCGCGGCGCGGGCGGGCTTGGCGGCGCTTCGCTCACGCTTCTCGATAGCGGCGCCGCCGCGCCGAGAGAAGCCGCCGCCGCGATTACGCGTTCGCCGGGCTGCTCGCGCCGAGCGTGTCCTCGAGGCCGAGCGTACGGCAGGTCGGCGAGGTCGGCACCTCGTTCAGCGCCGGCGCGGTGCCGAGCAGACGGTCGCCCGACAGCATGCTGACGCCGAACCAGTAGTTCTCGTTCTTGCAGTGGTGCAGGCGGTGGTTGCGCCACAGCCGGTCGTAGAGCCACGACTTCGGCCGGTAGCGCGTGTGCACGAGGTAGTGCACCCACTCGTAGTGCAGCGTCAAGAGGAAAAACGTCGCGAGCCCGGTGAAGGCGAGCTCGAGCGTCGGCGCGAGCGTGATCCAGAGGAAGAACTCGAGCGGGATCGCGTACAGGAAGACGTGCGACGGGATGAACAGGATGTCGATGTTCCAGGGATCGCGGTGGTGGCGGCGGTGCGAGCGCGGCACCGGGAAGTCGATCGTGCGGCCGAACAGCGTGATCGGCTTGTAGTGCAGGATGAAGACGTGGATCAGCCACTCCTGCAGCGGCCAGAAGGCGACGATGCCGGCGACGATCGCGAGATCCCACCAGGAGAAGCCGTCGAGCGCGAGCCGGACGCCGAGCGTCACGGCGCTCGCGGTCACGAGGACCCGCGGGCTCAGGTAGCGGAAGAAGCAGCGCGCGGCTGCGGGCAGCGTGTTCGGGCTCTCGCTGACGGTCATACGGCAACTCCCTTCGGGCTGCGGCCGGCCTCGAGCAGCTCGGCCGCGGCGAGCAGGCGCTCCTCGCCGCGTCGCGTGAGCGTGCGCGCGACGCGCTCCGCGCGCTTCGCGTCGCCCCGGCGCACGGCGTCGGCGATCGCGGCGTAGCTGCGCAGGTCGCGCAGCTCGTCCTCGAGCACGCCGGTCAGGATGTCCATGCACTTCTCGTAGGTCTGGCGCAGCGAGTTGTAGGCGAGGCGGTAGGCGACGTTGTCGGTGCCGTCGACCAGCGCCGACCAGAACTCCATCGCGAGCGTCTGCAGCGTGCGGTTGTCCTCGCCCGCGGCGCGCATGCGCTCGACGATCGGCTCGAGCAGGTCCGCGACGCGCTCGCCGCCGCGCAGCGCCGCGAGCCGCGCGATGTCGGGTGCGAGCGCCGAGCGCATCTCGATGACGCTGCGCACGACCTTCGGATCGAAGCCGCCTTCGGTCACCAGCAGGTCGGAGAGCAGCTCGAGCCCGGCCGACGAGCGGTAGTCGAGGACGCGCGACGCGCCGCCGTGCTGGACCGAGACCAAACGCGCCTGCGCGAGCCGCTTCAGCGCCTCGCGCACCGCGCCTCGGTTGACGCCGAGCGCCTCGCACAGGGCGCGCTCGGCGGGCAGGCTGTCGCCGGCCTGGAAGGCGCCGCGCACGATCTGCTCGCGGAGCTGCTCGAACACGGCGTCGGAAAGGGAGCGCTTCTGCACGGGCCTCAGCACGAGCCTCGTCCTAGCAGCAGCTCATCTGCTGGTCAACTGGTATGACCAATTGCGCGGCGATGCAGCCGGTTTGGAGCGGGTGGTGTGAGCGCGTCGGTTTGGGCGCGTCGACGGTGACGCTGAGCACGACGTGAGCTCGCGCGACCACCGCGCGACCAGCAGCGGCGACGGCGGGCGCGCAGGGGCTGCCCGCACGCCGGCCCGCTGGGCGTTTCAGGCAGGCCGGGGCGAACGTGGTGCATGCGATGCGCCAAGTTCCGTGCGTCCAGAGCGGCGGCAGGTTGGCTTCCGGGGTGTCTCGCCAGGGGTGGTCGCGGCCCGTCGTCGCGTGAAATGAGCCCGTGCCGTCGCCACCCGACCCGCAGGAGCCACGTGCGTGCCGGACGCGTCGACGGCGGCGTCGTCGGTGGAGCAAGCTGCTCGCGATAGCCGTCGAACCCAGGGCCCCGACGAGCACGGATCGATGCCTGCCACGGCGCGCAGGTGCTTCCGAGCGTTGGCAAGAACATGAATCAACGCGTTGCGCACCATGCGCGGCGTCGACAGGGCGAGGGCATGGTACCGGTCGCGACCGCGGCCGCTCCTACGCGGTGATAGGGAGCCGAGCGACTGAAGCTGCAGCTCGGTGGTTGGCCTGCGTGCGCACCGCCCTCACTCCGAGCGTGGTGATCCGCGCGATCGCAAGGCTCCTCAGGCGCCTGCGTCCCAGTTCTCGAACCGCTTCCACGTGCGCCGCGATCGCCCAGTCTCCGCGACGACGTTCAGAGCAACGCCACCTACCGCACGGGCTCGAGCGGCAGATCCTCGACCCTGAGCTCGCGCAGCGACCCCAGCACCACGTCCGCCGCCGCGAGCCGCGCCGCATCCATCCCCGGGTAGGGCACGCCGATCACCTGCATGCCGGCCGCGCGCGCCGCGGCGATGCCCGACGGCGCGTCCTCGAGCACGAGGCAGGTCGCAGGATCCGCGCCGAGCTCGCGCGCCGCGAGCAGGAAGATGTCGGGCTCGGGCTTGCCGCGCGCGATCCGCGGGTCGTCGCCGGTCACGACGGCATCGAAGGTCGAGAACCAGTCGCGGTGGCGCGTCGTCTTGAGCTCGAAGAAGCGACGGTTCGAGCTGGTCGCGACCGCCTGCGGCACGCCACGCTCGCGCAGCGCGCGCGTCAGCTCGACGGCGCCGGGCATGGGCTCGGCGCTCGGCATCCGCGCGGCGAGCAGCTCCTCGCGCTCGCGCAGGTAGTCCTCGGGCGTGATCGGCAGGTCGAGCGTCGCCACCAGGTAGCGCGCCGACTCCATCGCCGGTCGGCCGACCATGTGGCTCTTCACCGACCAGTCGAACACCTTGCCCCAGCGGCCGACGATCTGCTGCGTCACCTCGGTGTAGAAGCGCTCGGTGTCGAGCAGCAGACCGTCCATGTCCCAGATGACGTGGCGCACCGGGCGCTCGAGCAGCATGCGGGAGCGCTTGCACGCGCAACCGCGAGCCGCAAGCATGCTCGAGCGACGGACGGCCGCACGCGAGCGCGGCCCGAAGGTCATCGGAGGGAACATGCGGCGATCGCACGCGGTCGCGGCGCTGGTACTGGCCGCGCTCTGCTTCGGATGCTCGGACGCGGAGCGCGCGCCCGCGCTGCTGGTCGGCGTCGCGCGACGCGACATCACGCCGAGCCCGGCGACCGCGCCGCCCGACGGCAGCGTGTACCTCGGTGGCTACGGCTTCGGACCGGAGCGTCCGTCGACCGGCGTGCTGGCGCCGATCCACGTGCGCGCCTTCGTCGTCGAAGGCGAGGGCGGTGCGGTCGCGTTCGCCGAGAACGAGACGCAGGGCGCGTTCGCCGCCTACCGCTCGGGTCCGTACGGCGCGGTCGACATCGCGGCCGAGGTCGAGCGCGCGACCGGCGGCGCGATCGCGCGCACCGCGGTGATCGTCGGCTCGAGCCACAGCCACGCCGGACCGGACACGACCGGCGTCTGGGGCGGGCTGCCCGACACCTACCTCGAGTTCCTGCGCGAGCAGACGATCGGCGCGATCCTCGACGCGTGGAGCGCGCGCCGTCCCGCGCGCCTGTGGACCGGCACCACCGACGCAACCGATCTCATCCGCAGCCAGTTCTCGGAGCCGCCGAACGACCAGGTCGACGGCGAGCTGCGCGTCCTGCTCGCGACCGACCCGGGCGGCGATCCCGCGCGTCCCTTCGGCATGCTCGTCAACTACGCGGCGCACGCGACCGTCATGGGCGGCGGCAACACGCTGATCTCCGGCGACTGGCCGGCGGTGGTCGCGGACGCGCTCGAGCGCGGGCTCGGCGTCGAGACCGCGCTCGTCATGGTGGCGGACGTCGGCCGCACGCAGCCGCGCGACGGCGACGTGCCGGGCGACACCGACGTCGAGAAGCTCGACGCGTACTCGGCCGTCGTCGAGCAGCGCGTGCTCGACGCCGTCGCCGCCGCGCGACCGCACGAGGGCGCGACCGTCGCCGCGACGCAGCTCTTCCTGCGCGAGCCGTACGCGAACCCGTTCTTCCCGCTGTCGTTTTTGGGCCAGCAGATCTCGCGCAAGGATTCGCCGCCGTGGCTCGACGGCGAGACCGTCGGGACGTTGGTGTCGGCGGCGCGCGTCGGCGACCTGCTGTTCGTCGCGGTCCCGGGCGAGGGCTACCCTGCGATCCAGTTCACGCTCGAGCAGAACGTCGACGCCCGGGAGCACTTCGTCTTCGGCCTCGGCAACGACCAGCTCGGCTACCTGATCGCGCCCGAGAGCGGCTACCCGCAGGTCGCGGCCGCCGCGCCCGACAACGACAACGCGATCTTCAACGTGAGCCCGAAGATCGGCGACCACGTCGCCTGCACCGCGCTCGCCGCGGCGCGCGCGGTCGGCTTCGCGGTCGGCGACGATCCCGAGTTCTGCGCGCCGTACGCCGCGGAGGACCGATCGCTACCGTTCTGAGCCGCGTGCCGAGCCACCTGCCGAGCCGCGTACGCCGATGACCGAGCTCGTCGTCCTGGTCGCCGCCATGCTGGCCGTCGACGGGCTCGTGTGGGGCGGCGCGGGCTACTTCGTCTTCCGCCTGCTCGGCGGACGGCGACGCTGGTGGATCGGCATCCTCGTCACGGTCGCCGCGCGGCTCGCGCAGCAGGCGTTCATCCTGCTGCCGCTGATCCGGCTCCTCGACCTGCGCGTCGGCGACGAGCAGATGGAGTGGCTGCTCAGCACGGATCGCATGGTCGACCTGCTGACGCTCGACCCGCTGTCGGACGTCTTCCTCACCGCGCTCGCGACCGTGCTGGGCTTTCTGCTGGCGGGCTGGCTCGACGAGCTTCGCGAGCGTCGCGCCGCGCGTCGCGCCATGGCGCGCGATGACGCCCGTCGCTAGCCTGCACGCGGTGTCCGCGTCGCTCGAGTCGCTCGCCCGACGTTTCTCGGCGCTCGCGCCGCGCGCCGAGTTCTGGTCGCTGCGCGCGGTCGAGGAGCGCGACGACCAGATCGCCGTGCGGCGCGGCGTCGTGCAGCCGCCGCGCACGACGCTCGACCTCGGCGTGATGGTGACCGTCGCCGACCAGGGCGGCATCGGCTACGCCGCGACCTGCGACGTGAGCGACGCGGGGCTGCGCCGCGCCGCCGAGCAGGCGCGCGCCTGGGCCGCGAGCAGCGGGCGCTACGGTCTCTTCGACCGCGCGTGCCTCGAGCGTCTCCTGCGCGCGCCCGCGCGTGGCACGTACGAGAGCGTCGTGCGCCGGCCGTGGGACGCGCTCTCGCTCGCCGACAAGGTCGACCTGCTGCGCGCGCAGTGCGAGCGCTTGAAGCGCGACGAGCGCATCGTCGACTGGTCGGCGGCGCTGTGGCGCACCGAGAGCACGACGCTGCTCGTCACCAGCACCGGCAGCGAGATCCGGCAGACCTTCCACTGCCTCCTGCCGATGCTGAGCGCGACCGCGGCGGCGGACGGCGAGTCGGTGACGCGCAGCCTCGGCGGCCACCACATGGCGCGTCAGGGCGGGCTCGAGATCCTCGACGACGTCGGCTTCCTGGATGCCGCGCCGCGCGTCGCCGAGCAGGCGCTCGAGCTGCTCGCCGCGCCCGACTGCCCGACCGCGACGCAGGACCTGCTGCTCGCGCCCGACCAGATGATTCTGCAGATCCACGAGTCGATCGGGCACCCGCTCGAGCTCGACCGCATCCTCGGCGACGAGCGCAACTATGCCGGCACGAGCTTCGTCACGCCGGACATGTTCGGCCGCTACCGCTACGGCTCGGAGCTGCTCAACGTCACCTTCGATCCGACGCGCGCGGGCGAGCTCGCGAGCTACGCCTTCGATGACGAGGGCACGCCCGCCGAGCGCACGTGGATCATCCGCAACGGCATCCTGCTGCAGCCGCTCGGCGGCGCGCTGTCGCAGGCGCGCGCGGGGCTGCCGGGCGTCGCCAACGCGCGCGCCAACGGCTGGAACCGTCCGCCGATCGACCGCATGGCGAATCTCAACCTCGAGCCCGGCACGTCGAGCTTCGAGGACATGGTGCGCGCCGTCGAGCGCGGCGTCTACATGGAGAGCAACTGCTCGTGGTCGATCGACGACTCGCGCAACAAGTTCCAGTTCGGCTGCGAGTGGGGACGCGTGATCGTCGACGGCGAGCTGCGCCACGTCGTCAAGAAGCCGAACTACCGCGGCGTGTCGGCGAGCTTCTGGCGGAGCCTCGCGATGGTCGGCGACGAGAGCACGGTGCAGGTGCTCGGCACGCCGTTCTGCGGCAAGGGCGAGCCCAATCAGGTGATCCGCGTCGGACACGCGTCGCCCGCGTGCCTGTTCCGCAACGTCGAGACCTTCGGAGGTGCTTGACGGCATGCGCGACTACTTCGAGGAGCTGGCGCGCGCCGCGAGCACCCTGCTGCGCGGCGACGAGAGCTTCGACCTCGGGCTCGCGGCCGAGGAGTCCGACTTCGTGCGCCTGAGCCGCGGCGCCGTGCGTCAAGCAGGGACGGTCACGCAGCGCATGCTCACGCTCGACCTCGCCGAAGGACGCCGTCACGCCGCCGGCACGCTGACGCTGTCCGGCGACCTCGAGGTCGATCGCGCGCGGCTCGGCGAGCTCGTGCGGACGCTGCGCGAGCAGCGCGCCGCGCTGCCGGAGGATCCCTGGCTGCTGCACCCCGACGAGGTCGCGTCGAGCGAGCGGACGCGCACCGGGCGTCTGCCCGAGCGCGCCGAGGTGCTCGAGAGCCTGCGCCGCGCGGGCGAGGGGAGGGACCTCGTCGGCCTCTGGGCGGCCGGACCCGTGCACGTCGGCTACGCGAGCTCGCGCGGGCAGCGCTGCTGGCTCACGCAGACGAGCTTCAACTTCGACTGGAGCTTCCATCTCGACGGCGATCGCGCGGTGAAGGCGAGCTACGCGGGGCTCGAGTGGAGCGCGGACGAGCTCGAGCGCAAGGTCGCGCAGGCCGCGGCGCAGCTCGAGCTGCTCGCGCGCCCGACGGTGCAGCTCCCGCCCGGACGCTACGACGTCGCGCTCGCGCCCGATGCCGTCGCCGAGCTGCTCGGGATGCTCTGCTGGGGCGGCTTCAGCCTGCGCGCGCTGCGCACCAAGACGAGCCCGCTCGTCCGCATGGCGGAGGAGGGCGCGACGCTGCACCCGAGCGTGACGCTCACCGAGGACACGGCGAACGGCTTCGCGCCGGACTTCCAGGAGCAGGGCTTCCGCCGTCCGCCGCGCGTGGCGCTGATCGAGCGCGGCGTGCTGCGCGAGAGCCTGGTGTCGCCGCGCTCGGCGGCGGAGTTCGGGGTCGCGTGCAACGGCGCGAGCGCGGACGAGGCGCCGCAGTCGCTCGACATGGCCGCGGGCGACGTGCCGCGCGCCGAGCTCGTGCGTCGCCTCGGACGCGGCATCCTGGTGAGCAATCTGCACTACCTGAACTACTCGGACCGCGTGCAGGCGCGCGTCACCGGCATGACGCGCTTCGCGTGCTTCCAGGTCGAGGACGGCGAGATCGTGGCGCCGATCGGCGTCCTGCGCTTCGACGACACGATCTACCGCATGCTCGGCACGAACCTGCTCGGCCTCACCGCCGAGCGCGACACGATCCTCGACCCGCTGACCTACGGTGGGCGCTCGCTCGCCAGCATGCGCGTCCCGGGCGCGCTCGTCGCGGACGTGGCGTTCACGCTCTGACCCCGTCGTCCGCGGCGTGTGGCCAGCGCGGTCGGCAGCAGGTAGAACGGCCGGAGCTCCCGCGGGCGAGGGCCCGGCGGAGCAACGAGGAACAGGAGAGAGACGGCAGTGAGGCGAGAATCGATCTTCCGTGGACGCGCTTGCGCGGCCGCGCTCGCAGTGGCGCTGCTGCTCGCGGCCGGACCGGCGAAGGCGGTGGTGGTGGTGAATCGCGTCGTCGCGACGGTCGACGGTGAGCCGATCACCTCCTACCAGGTCGACGCCTTCATCGCGGCCAACGTGCGCGGCGTCGACCCCTCCACGATCAGCGAGGCCGATCGCAGGAAGGTCCTCGACCTGCTGATCAACGACATGATCGTCGAGCTCGAGAGCTCGCGGCTCGGCGTCGGCGTGAGCAACGAAGAGGTCAACGCCTACATCGAGCAGATCAAGAAGCAGAACAACCTGGACGACGCGAAGCTCGCCGCCGCACTCGAGCAGCAGGGGCTCACGATGGAGAGCTACCGCGCGCAGGTGCGCAAGGAGATCCAGCGCAGCCAGCTGCTCGCGCGCAACGTCCGCTCGCAGGTCAACATCACGCCCGAGCAGATCCAGAAGTACTACGACGAGCACAAGGAACAGTTCTCCGAGGCCGACGCCGTCACCGTGCGGCACATCTTCTTCACGATCCCGCAGGAGGGCGGGCAGGCGGCGATCGAGCAGCTCGGCCAGAAGGCGCAGCGCGCCTACGAGCGTCTGCAGAAGGGCGAGCCCTTCGCGCAGGTCGCGCGCGACATGTCCGAAAGCCCCGACGCGAGCCAGGGCGGCATGCTCGGCACGCTGAAGCGCGGTCAGATGCGGCCCGAGCTCGAGCAGGTCGCGTTCTCGCTGCGCAAGGGCCAGTACAGCCAGCCGATCCAGAGCCCGTTCGGCCTGCACATCCTCTACATCGAGGACCGCCAGCTCGGCACCAGCGTCCCGCTCGAAGAGGTGCAGGACAAGATCCGCGAGCGCCTCTACGCGCAGGCGGTCGAGCAGCGCTTCCAGGAATGGGTCACCGAGGACCTGCGCAAGGGGCACTCGGTGGTGATCAAGTAGCGCTCACGCTGCGCTGAACCAGCATGCGATCGCCGCGGGCAGCGACACTGGCCGTGACGCTCGGCGACCCGGTCGGTGTCGGGCCGGAGGTCGCACTGCGCGCGGTGCGCGACCTCGTCGTCGAGGCGCGCCGGCGCGGCGAGCGCGCGCCGGCGCACGTCGTGCTGATCGGCGACGCCGAGGCGACGCGCGAGACCATCGAACGGCTCGGCCTCGCGATCGAGCTCGAGCCGACGTCGCCGGACGAGCTCGCGCGTCATCTCGCTGCGCAGCCGGGCGCCAAGGATGCCGGCGCGCGCTCGGGACGCGCGCGCTCCGCGCGGACACGCGGCGCGCTGCGCCTGCCGCTGGTCGCCCCCGACGCGGCGCTCGCGCGCCCGCTGCGCGCGCGCGAGCGGCGTCCGGGAAAGCCGAGCGTCGCCGCGGCGCACGTCGCGTACGGCTCGATCCGCCGCGCGGTGGAGCTCGCGCAGGCAGGCCTCGTCGACGGCATCTGCACGGCGCCGATCAGCAAGGAGTGGCTCGACCGCGCCGGCGTCGCCTCGACCGGGCACACCGAGATCCTGGCCGAGCTGACCCGCTCCGACGTGCGGCTGATGATGGCCTACCGCGACGAGCTGCGCGTCGTGCTCGCGACGACGCACCTCGCGCTGCGCGACGTGCCGCGCGCGCTCACCGTCGACGGCATCCGCGACACGATCCTCATCACCGCGCGCCACCTCGAGCGCTGGTTCGGGATCGCTCGTCCGCGCGTCGCGGTGTGCGCGTTGAACCCGCACGCGAGCGACGGCGGCGTCTACGGCGACGAGGAAGCGCGGATCATCGCGCCGGCGATCGCGCGCGCACGCGCCGCGCGCGTCGACGCGTTCGGGCCGGTGCCGGCCGACACGCTGTTCTCCGCGATCGGCCCGCGTCACGACGCGGTCGTCGCGATGTACCACGACCAGGGCTTGATCCCCGTCAAGCAGCTCGACGTGCACCACACGGTCAACGTCACGCTCGGGCTGCCGTTCATCCGCACCTCGCCCGACCACGGCACGGCGTACGATCTCGCCGGCCGCGGCACCGCCGACCCGCGCAGCATGCGGGCAGCGCTCGACATGGCGCTCACGCTCGCCCGCATCGAGCGGCGTGCGCGCGCGTCGTCGGGCAGGTCGCACCGACGTTCCGCCCCCGCGGCTTGAGGCTCCGCCCATGAAGATGAATCCCACGATCTTTCGCGAGTACGACATCCGCGGCGTCGCCGGCGCGGACTTCGACGAGGAGTTCGCCTACGCGCTCGGGCGTGCCATCGGCACGCGGCTGCGCGCGCGTCACCCGGGCGAGACGCCGACGATGGCGGTCGGGCGCGACTGCCGCCTCACCTCCGACGCCTACGCCGACGCCGTGATCCGCGGCCTCTGCGAGACCGGCGTCGACGTCGCGGACATCGGCATGTGCCCGACGCCGCTCATGTACTTCTCGCTCTTCGAGCTGCCGGTGCAGGGCGGTATCGAGGTGACGGCGAGCCACAACGCGTCCGAGTACAACGGCTTCAAGATTTGCCTCGGGCGCGAGGCGATCTACGGCGAGGCGATCGCCACGCTGCGCGGCGAGATCGAGCGCGGCGAGTTCGCGCAGGGCGCGGGTAAGGTCACCAAGCACGACATCGTCACGCCGTACGTCGAGTACTGCCGCAAGCAGTTCGGCACGCTGCCGCGCAAGCTGCGCGTCGTGGTCGACGCCGGCAACGGCGCCGCGGGGCGCATCGGTCCGACCATCATGCGCGCGCTCGGCTGCGAGGTGATCGAGCTCTACTGCGAGCCCGACGGACGCTTCCCGAACCACCACCCCGACCCGACGATGCCGGAGAACCTCGCCGACGTGATCCGCAAGGTCGCGGAGACGAACGCCGACGTCGGCATCGCTTACGACGGCGACGCGGACCGCATCGGCGTCGTCGCGCCGGGCGGGCGGATCCTCTGGGGCGACGAGCTGCTGGTGATCTTTGCACGCGAGATCTTGTCTCGTCGTCCGGGCGCGATCGTGATCAGCGAGGTCAAGTGCTCGCAGCGCCTGTTCGACGACGTCGAGCGTCGCGGCGGCAAGCCGATCATGTGGAAGGCCGGGCACTCGCTGATCAAGGCGAAGATGAAGGAGACCGGCGCCGCGGTGGGCGGCGAGATGAGCGGCCACATGTTCTTCGCCGACCGCTTCCTCGGCTACGACGACGCGATCTACGCGTCGTGCCGGCTGCTCGAGATCCTGGCGCGCTCGGAGGGCGGCGTGCTCGACCTGCTCGAGGGCCTGCCGCCCGCGTTCAACACGCCGGAGATCCGCGTCGACTGCCCGGACGACGTCAAGTTCGCGGTCGCCGAGCGCGTGCGCGACGTGCTGAAGAAGGACTACCCGGTGAACGAGGTCGACGGCGTGCGCGTCAGCTTCCCGGACGGCTGGGGGCTGGTGCGCGCGTCCAACACGCAGCCCGCGCTGGTGCTGCGCTTCGAGGCGTCGAGCGAGGCGAAGCGCGACGAGTACCGCGCGTTCGTCGAGCGCATCGTCGCCGACGCGCGGCGCGCCGTCGAAGGCGCGAAGGCGTGACGCCGTGGCCGTGCGACCGCCGCTGACCCGCGAGCAGGTTCTCGAGCTGCACCGCACGCTCTCGAACTGGGGACGCTTCGGCGAGCGCGACCAGCTCGGCACGCTGAACCTGATCACGCCGGAGAAGCGGCTCGCGGCGACGCGGCTCGTGCGCAGCGGTCGCACGGTGTCGTGCGCGCGCCCGCTGCCGACCGAGCCCGCGATCGACAACCCGCACCCGGTCGTGCACCTGATGACCGGGACCGCGACCGAGAGCTACGGCGGCGACTACTTCGCGCTCGCCTCGCACGGCTACGCGACGTCGCACATCGACGCGCTCTGCCACATCTTCCACGAGGGCAATCTGTACAACGGCTATCCGGCGACGCGCGTCACCGCGCACGGCGCGCTCGAGCTCGCGATTCACGAGCTGCGCGACGGCGTCGTGACGCGCGGCGTGCTGCTCGACGTGCCGCGGCTGCGCGGCGTACGCTGGCTCGAGCCCGGAGAGCCGATCTACGTCGACGACCTCGAGGGCTGCGAGCGCGCGCAGGGCGTGCGCGTCGAGCCGGGCGACGCGCTGCTGATCCCGACCGGACGCTGGGACTACCGCGACGTGCACGGCCCGTGGGAGCCGCACGCGAAGCTCGCCGGACTCGACGCCTCGTGCTTGCCGTGGCTGCACGAGCGCGGCGTGGCGGCGCTCGGCTCGGACGGCATCTCGGACGTCGTGCCGTCGCGCATCGAGGGCGTGCGCCTGCCGATCCACAACGTGGCGATCGTCGCGATGGGCCTGCACCTGCTCGACAACCTCGAGCTGCGCGACCTCGCGCGCGCCTGCGCCGAGGAGGGGCGCTGGGAGTTCCTGCTGACGATCGCCCCGCTCGTCGTGCGGCGCGGCACCGCCTCGCCGGTCAACCCGATCGCGCTGTTGTAGACGTCGGGGTGCGGACGCCGGCGTCGGCGAGCGCGCGCGCAACCAGCGCTTGCGGCGACGTCGTCGTGACGCGCGTGAGCGGTAGGCGGACGACGAACGTGGACCCGACCCCCGGCTCGCTCTCGACCGTGATCCTTCCGTGCATCCGGTCGACGAGCTGGCGCACGATGTAGAGCCCGAGCCCGACGCCGCCGTACGTGCGGGTCGCGGAGCCGTCGATCTGGCGGAACATCTCGAAGATCGTCGTCAGGTGGTCGGGCTCGATGCCGATGCCGGTGTCGGACACCGTCAACACGACGTCCTCGCGGTCGCGCCCGATCCGCACGTCGACCGTGCCCTGCGGCGTGTACTTGATCGCGTTGCCGACCAGGTTCTTGATGATCGTCTTGAGCTTGACGCGATCCGCGGCGACGACCTCGCCCGGACAGCCATCGTGCCAGCGGACCTCGAGTCCGGCGCGCTGCGACAGCGGCTCGAACTCGCGCTGCACTTCCTGCAGCAGCGCCGCGAGCTCGACCGGCTCGACGTGCAGCTCGTCGCGACCGGACTCGATGCGCGCGAGGTCGAGCGTCGCCGTGACCAGCTCGAGGAGCTCGGTCGCGCTGCGCCGGATGCCCTGCGCGAGCTGCTGCAGCTCCTGCGGCGAGACGTCGGACGAGTCGCCGAGCATCTCGGCGTAGCCGAGGATGACGTTCAGCGGCGTGCGCAGCTCGTGCGACATGGTCGACACGAAGTCCGACTTGAGGCGGTTCGCGGCGCGCAGGTCGCGGATCAGACGCTCGTTCTCGACCCCGACGGCGACCGCCTGCGCGATGCCGACCGCGAGCCGACGCTGCTTGCGCGAGAACGGCCCGGTCCGCGTCCGGTAGCCGCAGGCGATGAAGCCGATCAGGTGCTCGTTGCGGCAGATCGGCACGCACAGCATGGACGCGACCTCCCAGCGTGCGAGCAGGTCGGGCGGCACGAGGCTCTGCGTGTTGCGGTCGGCGATCTCGACCAGGCGACCGCGGTGCAGCTCGTCGAACAGCGGCAGGCTGCCGAACGGGAAGTCGATGTGCTCGAACTCGGTGCGCACGTCTTCGGGCGAGCCGACGTTGGCGACGAAGCGCAGCGACTTGGTCTGCTCGTCGAGCACGAAGGTCGAGCACCAGTCGCAGCCGAGCGCCCGGGTGACGAGCTGGTTCACCTCCTGCAGCACGCCCGCGCGGCCGACGAACTCGTTCAGCGTCTGTCCGGCGTAGAGCAGCGCGGTCGAGATCTCGGCTTCTTCTTCCTGCAGCGCGTACGCGCGCGAGCGCTCGGCGGCGCGGGTGAAGGCCTCGAAGCGGTAGCGCTCGAGCAGGAACGCGGCGACGCACGACGACGCGACGCCCGCCGACAGGCCGATGAGCGAGAACAGCGCAGGCGTCGTCCGGCTGAACAGCGGCAGCAGCAAGGTGAAGCCCGCGAACGAGATCGCCGCGAGCACGAGCTGCGCCCGCACGCCCCACGGCAGGACGACCGCGAGACAGGTGATGAGACACACCTGGCCGATCACGACCGCCTCGGCCGGCGCGGCGATCGTCGCGCTGTAGCCGAGCATGATGAGCGCGAGGCCCGACGTCGCGCCGACGGCGAGCGGGATCGTGTGGCGCGCGAGCCTCCGGACGCGGGTGAGAAGGCAGGCGACGACGCAGAGCAAAATTTCGAGACCGTACGCGCCGACGACGCCCTCGTGGCCGGGCATCCGGTGCTCGAACAGCACGTCGATGCCCATGAGGAGCGAGAACAGCGCCAGCGAGACGTCGAGCCGCGAGCGCACGAGACGCATCGTCTCGGCGGCGTACGAGCGCCGAAGGCCCAGCGGCTCCGTGGCGAGCGTGGTGTCGCCGGAGTCAGCGGCCGAGCCGTCGAAAGCTCCGGTCATCGCCCTCACATCGGCCTGATGGGGCCGTTTCTTGAGCGTTCGCGGGGGGCCGCAGGGCCGCGCCACGTCCGGTCCGCAAAGGCGAGAGCACGCGTCGGGACGCCTCGACCGGACGTCGAGAAGCGCGAGCCCACGACGCTCCCCGACGAGGATGCGGCGGCGCCAGTCGCCCCAGCGACGCCGTCAAGCAATCCCACGCGCGTCATCGCTCTTGCTGTGGCAACTGCCAGATGGTCGCCGCGATGCGATGGACGGCGGGGCTGGAGACTCTGGCGGCGCTGCAGAAGCGCGCCGCCGTCGCGGCGCCTCAGCGCAGGTCGACGAGCCGCGCCCCGAGCCGCTCGCCCGCCGGCGGCTCGCGCACGAAGGTGATCGGGTTGCTGAACACCTTGGCCTTGCCGTCGGCGGTGAACACCTCGACGCGCACCACCGTCGGCCGCGTCTCGTCGAGCGTGACCTCGTACGGCTCGACGAGCAGCGGCGTCGTCGCGCTCCAGCGCGCCGCCTCGTTGCCGGAGACGATCAGGCGGACGTCGTCGCCGACCGCGAGACCGTCGATCCGCACCTGCACCACCTCGCTCGGCGCGTCGGTGACGACGATCTGGCCCATGCGCGCGCCGCCCTTGGTGATCAGGTCGAGCGAGCCGTCGAACAGCACGAGGTCGCCGAAGAACACGCGGCCCGCGCGCAGGCCTTCGAGGAGGTCCGCCTTCTCCGGCGAGCGCGCGTAGATCCAGCTCACGAAGTTGTTGGCGTCGGTGCGCCAGCGCTGATCGGGGCCGCCGTGCGAGTCGCTGACGCCGGTGCCGACCAGGAACAGCCCGTGCTGCGCGAGCTGGTCCCACACCCAGAGGTGGTCGGCGAGCGGGTGGCCGCCGCGGTCGCGGTAGCCGACCTCGAGGATGTCGGCGCCGTACGCCTCGTTCGCGACCAGCTCGTCGAGCACTTCCTCGCGCGTCGCGTGCGGCCTGGCGCCCTCCATCATGGCGCCGAACATGTGGTTGTAGGAGACGAGCCCGCCGCGCGCGTGGACGTCTTCGATCAGACGACGCGTCAAGCGCATGCGCCAGCTCTCGTCACCCGGCGGCGGCAGCTCCTGTCGGATGCGCTCGTAGTCGACGAGCCGGGTGTCGACGCTGAACTCGTTCAGGTGGTGTCCGAGCCACGACAGCTCGACGCCCTGGAGCTGGCGCAGCTTCGGGTAGTCGCGTGCGACCTCGTCGATCAGGCGCCCCTGACGCTCGAAGGCGGCCGTGCCGCTCAGCTCCTGCTGGATGCGCAGGTCGTCGAAGCGGACGCGCGCGGTCGCGCCGCGGCGCGCCTCGACGCCGAGCACGATGGCGCTCAAGCTGTTGTCCTCGCCGTGAATGAACGGGAAGCCGCGCACGGCGTCGCGGCTCACCGGCAGCGCGAGGTCGTTCCACTCGCCGGGACGCCACGGCACCGGCACGACGAAGGTCGTGCCGTCGCGGTACGGCTGCTCGGTGTCGCCGCCGAGCACGTAGCGCAGGTGGTAGACCGTGAACGGCAGCCCCTCGCGCGGCGGGTGCTCGGAGAGCGTGATGTCGATCACCGCGCGCGCATCCTCGCCGAGCGCTTCCGGCAGCACCGACAGCTCGAGCGTCACCTCGGAGGCGAGCGGCCGCTTGAAGAGCCCGCGATCCGCGGTGAGCGCGTAGCGCCGTCCGACGAAGTCGTCGCTCTCGTTCGTCGTCTCGACGCGCAGGCTCTTCGCGCCCTCGCGCGGCTCGTCGGTGACGAACTCCTCCGTGCCCTCGAGCATCGTCGTGCCGCCGAGCGGCACGAGCTGCTTCTTGCGCTCCCGCGCGCCCTTGCGCCGCCGCCGTCCCGGCAGCCCGGCTTCGGGCATGTCCTCGCTCCAGTCCTCGAAGCCGAAGGTCGAGACGTGGCCCCAGGTCGCGATGCGGAAGTCGTGGTCGCTCCACCAGATGACGTCCGCGCCGACGTCGGTCGCCTCGTAGCTGTGCGAGTCGATGCTGCCGATGCCCTCGCTGAACGAGCCGTGCACGTGGAGCTGCACGGAGTACGGGCGCTCGCCGTCCTCTGCGGACGCGCCCGGCGCGGTCGCCGGCGAGATCGCCGTCGTGGTCGCCGTCGCCGCGGCCGCGGGTGCGGCCGCCGTCGCTGCGACCGTGGCTGTCGCCGCCGGCTCCTCGGCGCGGTCGCGGCACGCGCTCGACGCGCACGCGACGAGCAGCAGCGCGAGCACGGCGACACACGCTCGCGGCCGTGAAGCGCCGCGTCGGGTGCGGTCTCGACGGCCACGGGGACCGTTCTTGCAAAACGTCTCGTACACGGTCGCTCGTGTGACCGGGGGGCGTCGGTGCATTACACTCGCCCGCTCGTTTCGCCCTCGCGCGACGAGCCGGCGAGGCGCTTTGGTTACCAGGGGCATGGACGAGCCTCAACGTCGCCACCGCATCCAGCGCGCGCTGTTGCTGGCGCTGCTGCTCGCGACGTTCGTCGCGGTCGTCCTTCGCGATCGCCCGATCCCCGGCGGCTTCGGCGTCGACGGCAGCTACTACGTCCACGTCGCGCGCCACGTCGCAGACGGCGACGGCCTGGTCACCCGCGTGTCGATGCACAACCAGGGGCTGCGCGAGCTGCCGAGCCCCGCGACGGTGTATCCGCTGTGGCCTCTCGTGCTCGGTCTCGGCGGGCGGCTGATCGGCGTCGAGCTCGCCGCGATTGCGTTGCCGATCGTCCTTGCGGCCGTCGCGCTGAGCTTGCTCTACGCGCTCGCGAACGCGCTCGCGCGTGGCTTCGGACCACGCGCGGACGTGCTTGCGTCGCTCGGACCGCTCGAGGTGACCTACGGCCACGTCGCCGTGCTGCTGCTCGCGTCGAGCCGGTCTTTCGTCGACGCCACCCTCCAGCCGCTCACCGAGCCGCTCGCGTTCACGATGCTGCTCGCCTCGCTGCTCGCGCTCGAGCGGGCGCTCGGAAGCACGCGTCCGCTCGGCTGGGCGGTGGCGTGTGGCGCGCTTGCGGCCGGGGCGTATCTCACGCGCTACCAGCTCGCCGCGGCCATTCCCGCCGTCGTCGTGGCGCTCGCGCTCGCCGCACGCCGCGAGCGGCGCTTCGTGGCGAGCGTCCTCGGGGCTCTCGCCGGCGCCGCCCTGGTGCTGGCGCCGTGGATCGTGCACCTCGCGGCGCGCGTCGGTGACCTCAACCCCGCGTTGCTCGTCGACTTCGCCGCGCACCGCGAGACACCGGAGCTGCCGCCGGGGCCGGTGAGCCTCGGCGGCGACGCGCTCGCGAGCATCGCGGCCGGCTTCCTGCCGGGCGCGCCGTCGCGGGTGTCGTACGTCGCGAGGTTCGGCATCGCGGCGCTCGCCGTGCCGCTCGCGACGCTCGTTGCCTTGGGCCAGCGGCTCGTTTCAGGGCGCTGGCCGCTCGCCGGGCGCTCGGCCGACCTCGCCGTCGCCGTCGTTCTCGTGGGCTTGGGGTCTCTCTTGCCCGGGCACCTGTCGCCGCTGCTGAACGCGCGCCACCGGCTGCCGTTCATCCTGCTCGTCGCGGTCGCGCTCCCCGTGGTCGGGCACGGTTTGCTCGCGCCGCAGGGGGATCGTGCGGCGCGGACGCGTTGGCGCGCGCTCGTCGCCGGCATCCTGCTCGTGGTGATCGCGCTGCCCGCAGCCGGCGCGCTTCCGCGCTCGCGCGGCGGTCGCTCCCGCGTCCTCGAGCTGATTGCGCCACCGCCGGCGCACGACGTGCTGGCGGCGGCGTGGCTCGATCGGAACGCGAAGCTCGTGGCGATGGTGATTCCGCAGCGGCTCGCGGCGCTGACGACCTCGACCGGTTTCCACTGGATCGGCTGTCGGAGCGCGCCCAGCGACGTGCGCGCGCTGCTCGAGCACCTTCCCATCGAGATGGTGGTCGTCCGGCAAAGCCAGCGCCGCTGCCGCTGGGCGTCGTCGCTTCCGCCGCCCCGGGACGCCTTGGTCGAGCTCGGGACCGGGCCCGATGCGATCGCCGTCTATCCCGCCGCTGTCGTTCGTTCGAGCTTGACGCACGTCGGCGACGACGACCGGCGACGTCGTCGCGACAGGCGACGCAAACGGCGGTCTCCGGCGCAGTTCAATGAGGCGCCGGCGCACTCGGAGGCGTCGGCGCGGCCGTCGCCTCCGGCGCCGGTTGCGTCGCGGCGGCCTTGCGACGCTGGCGCCTCTTGCTCCTTGGCTTGACGTAGCCGAGCGCCTCGAGGCGCCTTTCCAGCTCGGGCTCGAGCGTGAGCCGCTTGTACGCACGCGGCAGCGTGGGGATCTCGCGCCGCCAGCCCGTGACCAGCTCCATCAAGCGCGCCTGCACGTCGGCGGTCGGCGACGACGGGTCGTCGGAAGCGAGGTTCTTGGTCTCGGCGCGGTCGGCGACCAGGTCGAACAGGTACGGCGGGTGGTGGTTCTTCAGGTGCACGATGAGCTTGTGCTCGTTGGTACGCACCGCGATGAGCCCCTTGCGCAGCTCGAGGATCGCCGGCAGGTCGGGCAGGTCGCCGATCCGCTCGGGGTCGGTGATCCACGGCGTGAGGTCGCGCCCGCCGACGTCCGGGAACGACGTCCGGCTGCCGAAGCCCGGCGGCGGCGTCACGCCGACGAGACCGAGGACGGTCGGCGCGACGTCGACCAGGCGCACCTGCCGCTCGACCACCTGACCCGCCGGCACGCGCCGCGGGTAGCGGATGACGAGCGGGATGTGCACGACCTCCTCGAACAGCGTGTGGCCGTGGCCCTTGCCGCCGTGCTCGAAGAACTCGTCGCCGTGATCGGCGGTCACCACGACCAGCGTGTCGTCGAGCACGCCGAGGCGATCGAGCAGCGCGATCACCCGCCCGATGTGCTCGTCGGTGAAGCGCAGCTCGCCGTCGTAGAGCGCGAGCAGGTGCTGGAGGTCCTCCTCCGGCATGCCGGCATGGATCGCCGGGTTCATCTCGAAGCCGTCCGAGGTGATCGTCCCGCGGTAGTCCGGGTCGAACATGCGGTCGTAGGGCGGGGGCGGCTCGTAGTCGTAGTGCACGTCCCACCAGTGGAGGAACAGGAAGAACGGCTTGCGCTCGTCGCTCGCGTGCCAGCGCTCGAGCCAGCCGCTGGCCAGCTCGGCGATGGTCGGCGACGTGATGCCCTTTTGCGACAGCAGCCGGTTCGGCGCGACGATGGTGTCGTCGTCGTAGGTTTCGAAGCCTTGGGCGAAGCCGTACACCCCGCGCACCGTCGGGCCCGAGACGAAGCCTGCGGTGGCGTAGCCGTTGACGCGGAACGCGTCGGCGAGCGTCACCACGTCCTCGCGGAGCTGGCGCGTCGGTGCGATCACGCCGTGCTCGCCCGGCAGCATCCCGGTGAGCAGCGTCATGTGCGCGGGGATCGTCCACGACGACGACGAGACCGCGTTGCGAAACAGCACGCCATCACGCGCCAGCGCGTCGATGGTCGGCGAGGTCTCGTGCGGATTGCCCATCGCGTGCACGCGATCCGCGCGCAGCGAGTCGATCGAGACCAGCAACACGTTGGGCGGCGCTTGGGGCGCAGGGGAGGGCGTGCTCGCCCAACGCCAGCCGAGCAGCGCAATGCCGATCGCGGCCGGCAGCAGAAGCAGCTTCCAGATTCGCAAGGTGGATCCTTCCGCTCGACGGTGCATTCAGGTCCCGCGCGAGCTTGTCAACCTGTCGCCGCCGCGCACGTGCAGGGCGCGGGCTTCGCGCGCGCGGACCCGCGAGCCGACGTCGCGTGACGCGCGTCGCGCTCGCGCACGGTGCACACCTTGACGTGCGCGGCGCGCTTCTCCAAACGCTGCGCATGGACGGAGGCGGGCGCTCCGCGCGCTCCACCTGGGTCGTCGCGCTGGCGCTCGTGCTGCTGACCCTGGCGAGCCTGCCCTGGCTCGTGCAGGACTGGTGGGACGACCGGCCGGACGCGGCGCGCTACCTGCTCGCCGCGCGCTCGCTCGCGAACGGCGAGGGCTACACGGTGATGGGCGAGCCGTTCCGTCTGCGGCCGCCCGGCTTCAGCTCGACCCTCGCGCCGCTCGTCGCCTGGCGCGGCTTCGACTTCCTCGCGCTCAACGTGTTCGTGAGCCTGTTCGCGGTCGCGGCGGTGGTGCTGCTCTTCCTGCTGCTCGCGCCACGCATCGGCACGACGCTCGCCTTCGCGACCGCGCTCGTCGTGTGGGTGAACCCGCTCCTGCAGTCGCTCGCCAACCAGGTGATGTCCGACGTGCCGGCACTCGCGCTCGCGCTGCTCGCGCTGCTCGCCATGCGCTGGGCGAACGCCGCACCGGGCTTCGCGCGCGACGCCGTGGTCGCCGTCGCGATCGCGCTCGCGTGCTACTTCCGCACGGCGAACCTCGTGCTGCTGCCGGCCTTCGTCGCGGAGCGCGCGGTGCGCTGGCTCTTCGCGGACGCGCGCGAGCCCGCGGCGCGCTTCGCGGCGCGACGGCTCGCGGCGCCGAGCGCGCTCTTCGTCCTCCTCTACCTGCCGTGGGCGCTCGAGCCGTCGTACGCGTCGCAGTACGACTCGCCCGACCTGTACTCGTACACGACGGCGTTTCTGCGGCGCGACCCGAACGATCCGACGGCGAGCTTCGTCGACGTCGGGCTGCTGCTCGAGCGCCTCGAGCGCAACGCGACGGGCTACGCCGCGACCTTCGCGAGCGCCGGCACGACGCGCCGCCCGTCGCCCTGGGCGCCGCTCGCGGGAGCGATCGGTGTCGGCGCGCTCCTCGTGACGCTCGTGCGCAGGCGCGAGAGCCCGGAGTGGTTCGCGCTCGGCACGCTCGCCGTCCTGATCGGCTACTACGTCGCGGCCGTGCGGCTCCTGCTGCCGGTCATGGTGCTGGCGCTCGGCGCGCTGGTCGACACGCTGCGCTGGCTCGGCCGGAAGATCGCGCCGGCGCGCGCCGTCGACGCGGTGCTGCTCGGCGCGCTCGTCGTGCTCGGCATCGCGATGCTGCCCCTCGAGGTCGAGCACTCGCGCGGACCCGAGCACTGGGCGAGCCTGCGCGCGACGACCGAGCACCTGCGCGCGACGGTTCCGGCCGACGCACCGCTCGGCGGCGACGTCGGCGCGGTGTACGCGCTGATGCTCGACCGCCCGGTGTACAGCCTGCGGCCGATCAGCCGCCGTCACCGCCGCAAGGAGCTCTTCGCGATGCTCGAGAAGACGCCGCTCGACGCGATCGTCGCGCGGCGCGAGGGGCCGCTCGCGCCGGTGCTCGCCGGCCTCGCGCGCTCCGGGCGCGGCGAGCTCGTCGAGCTGCCCGAGCACGTGGTGCTGCACTTCGCGCCCGCGGCGCGGAGCGAGACCGAGAGCTCCCGAGATCAGAACGTGGGCAGCGGCGACAGCTCGTAGGGGTCGTTGCGTAGATCGAAGGTCGTGATCGTGCCGTCGTCCCAGGTGATGCGCTTGCGCGTCGTGCTGCGCACGGCGCTCGAGCTGCTCGCGCGGATCGACACCTCGTCGTGCCCCGGCGCCGTCAGCAGATCGGTGCCGTCGATGTCGCCAACCGCAACGCCCGCGAGCGCGAGCACCGTCGCCGCCACGTCCTCGTGGATGGTCTGCACGTCGCGCACGCCCGGCTCGATGTCGGAGCCGAGGACGACGAGCGGGACACGGATCGACTCCTCCCAGACGACGTCCTTGTGCAGCAAGCCGTGCGCGCCCTGCTGTATGCCGTTGTCGACGGTGAAGATCAGCCGCCACGGGCGATCGCTCGACTCGAGCTGGTCACGCACCGCCTCGACCATCTCGCCGAGCGCGAGCGAGGTGCGCATGAGGCGCCGATGCCTCGACCGCGCGATCGCCTCGTTCGCCGCGAACGACGGCGGGAGCTCGAGGGGCGGGACGTCCACGTTGGCGTGTCGCGAGGGCGGATCCATCGGTCCGTGCGGCGCGGGCGGCGCGAGGTAGACGAACGTGGGCCGCTCGTCCGCCTCGCGCAGGAACTCGAGCGTGGCGTCGCGCAGGAAGTCGGTCTGGTAGACGCGCGACCAGTAGACGCGTCCGTCATTGCTGATTTTGTACCTGCGCGCGTCGTAGAGCGAGCGGCAGACGCAGAGCCAGCGGTCCCAGCCATCGGGGCGGTGGTTGCACGGCGTCGCGTTGATGTACTTGCCGGCGAGCATCGTGCGGTAGCCGGCTGCCTGCAGCAGCGGGCCGAGCGTCCGCTGCTCGTGCTCGAGCATCGTCTGGAAGGAGCGGCCCTTCTCGCCGACCCCGACGCCGTGCCGCTCCCAGCCGAGCCCGGTGAGCAGCGACGCGCGCGATGGCGCGCACACGGGCGTGCGCGTGACGTGCTGGCGGAACTCGAGCCCTTGCGCCGCGAGGCGCTGGTAGAACGGCATGCTGCGCGCCGAGCGCAGGTCGAGGTCGTCGGCGACCACGACGACGATGTCCGGCCGGCGCTCCTCTCCCGTCTCGCTGCTTGGCCGCCACTCGGCCGGTGAGTCGTCCGCAAGGGGTTGTTCGCGCGCCGCGCAGCCCAGCGTCGCCGCCACGGCGAGCAGGATCAAAATTGGCGCCCGGTGGCGCGCGGTCCTGGCCGTGCCTGGCGAGGGTCTCACGGTACGCGTAAAAAGGGCCGCTCGCGGAGGGGCGTGAGTGTCAGGCCTCCGTCGAGCGACTCGGAGGAACGAGACCATCGACACTACGGGCTCGACCAACTACGCGAAGTTCGCGACCTCGGCAACGGATCGCACGTCTGAGCGCGCCGACGACGCAACGTTCGCGACGCGTCCACGCGTCGCGTGGTGGCTCGATCCCGCGCGCCTGTTCGCGGTGCTCGCGATCCCGCTCGGCCTCGTCTACGCGCTGCTGACACCGCCGTTCCAGGTCCCCGACGAGCTGCGCCACCTGCGCCGCGTCGTGCAGATCGCATACGGCGGCGTCACGGGAGGCACCGACATTCCGGCGAGCATCGACGAATTCGCGAAGCGTGCGCAGGCGGATCGGCGTCCGCGGGCGCGCGTCGCGCGGCGCGCGTTCTCGATCGACAAGCTGCGCGAGCTCGCGGCGATGCCACTCGAGCCCGAGCGCGCCGTCCACTTCGCCGGCGATCGCACGCTCCCGTACAGCCCGGTCGTGTATCTGCCCGCCGTGGCGGCGGTTGGCGTCGGACGCGCGGTCGGGGCGCGTCCGCTCGCGCTGCTCTATCTCGCGCGGCTCGCGCTGCTCGCGGGGGGCGTCGCGCTGGTGTGGTGGGCGCTGCGGCTCACGCCCGCGCTCGCCTGGCCGCTGTGTCTGCTCGCGCTGCTGCCGATGACGACGTTTCTGCGCAGCGGGCTCACCGCCGACACGATGACCACCGGCTGCGCCTTGCTGTTTTTTGCCCTGATGCTGCGCGCGTGGCGCGGAGCGGGACCCCTGTCGACCTCCGAGCTGGTCGCGTTGACCGCGGCCGGCTGCGTGCTCGCGCTGTGCAAGCAGGGCTACCTGCCGCTCACGCTCGGCGTGCTCGGGATTCCGCGCGAACGCTTCGCGACGCCACGTACGCGCCTGGTTTCCCTCGCGCTGATGCTCGGCGTCCCGCTGCTGGTGAGCGCCCTCTGGCTCGCGTCGCTCGACGACTGGATGTGGGACAACCCCCGGCGCGCGAACCCCGACGTACAGCTTCGCATGCTGCTCGAGAATCCGCGACGCTTCGTCGAGGTGCTCGGCGCGACCTGGCTCACCCCCGGGCGCATCTGGCGTCTCGCCGACACCTTCGTCGGCAGGTTGCTGCTGCTCAGCGTGAGGCCGCCGACGCTGGTCGTCGTGCTCTGCCTGGCGACGCTCGTCGCGCTGATCGCCGGCGACGCGACCGCGCCGTCGGCGCGCATCCGCGAGCGTCTGCTGCTCCTCGGCGCCGTGCTCGCGTGCATCGTCGTGATCTCGCTCGGCGCCTGGATCAAGTGGTCAACCGTTGGCGGCGCCGCGATCCACGGCATCCAAGGTCGCTACCTGCACCCGCTCGTTCCCTTCGTCGCGCTGGCGCTCGTGCCGCCGAGGGCGGTGCGCTGGCGGTGCTCGGCGCGAACGGCGGCGCTGCTCGTGGTCGTCGTGGTCGGCATCGCGAACGCCGTCGGCCTCGCCGGCGTCGTGGCCGCGACCTGGGCCGCGTCGCGGTAGCGACGCGATGGCTTGAAGGTCGCCGACCGTTTTGCCTACGAAGCGCGGGATGCCGCTCCGCCGAAGCCGTCGGAGGCCGGCGCGGTCGGAGGTCGTTCGGCTGATCGCGCTGGTGAGCTGCCTGGTCGCGTCGGCGTGTGACGCTCCGGCGCGCCGCGAGCCACCGCACGTGCTGCTGGTCACCATCGACACGCTGCGCGCCGACCACCTCTCGGCCTACGGCTACGAGCGAAAGACCTCGCCCAACCTCGATCGTCTCGCCGCCGAGGGCGCGCTGTTCGAGGTCGCGTACGCGCCGGTGCCGACCACCGCCCCATCGCACGCGACGCTGCTCACCGGACGCTACCCGCTCGGCCACGGCGTGCTGCGCAACGGCATTCCGCTCGGCGCCGAGCCGCCGACGCTGCCCGAGCTCCTCGCCGCGCGTGGCTACCGCACCGCCGCCTTCGTGAGCTCCTTTCCGGTGTCCGCGGAGTTCGGCTTCGCGCGCGGGTTTGCGCACTTCGACGACCGCTTCGAGGAGGGCCGAGGCTCGATGAAGCGGCGCGAGTGGAACCAGCGTACGGTCGAGTCCGCTTTCGACCGACTCGGTGCCGACACGGTCGATCGCGCGATCGCCTGGTGGTCGGAGCAAGACGACGCCGCGCCGCGCTTCGTGTGGGTCCATCTCTTCGACCCGCACGCGCCCTATCGGGCGCCGGAGCCGTATGGCAGCGCGTTCAGCGACCCCGCCCGCCGTGGGCGTCACGACCGCCGGATGGACGCCTACGACGGCGAGATCCTCTACGCCGACGCGCAGCTCGGACGCCTGGTCGACGCGTTCGCGCGCGCCGCGGGCTCGCGCGGGCTCTTCACCATCGTGACCGCGGACCACGGCGAGGCGTTCGGCGAGCACGGCATGTTCGGGCACAACCACACGGTGTTCGAGGAGGAGGTGCGCGTGCCTCTCGTCCTGCACTGGCGTGGCGTCCTCGCCCCCGGCGTGCGCGTCGCGAGCGCCGCGCACCTGGTCGACGTGCTGCCGACGGTGGCCGCCGCGACGGGCCTCGATCTCGCTCGTTCGCGCGGCGTGCTCGCGGGCATCGACCTGCTCGCGGTGGTCGCCGATGGCGCCGGGGACGAGCAGCGAGCGGTCTTTCTGCAGCGCCCGTTTTTCGAGGACCGGAAGCGCGCGCGTCGGCGCGGCATGCTCGGCTTCGGCTTCGGGGTAAGGCGCGGCGACTGGAAGTACATCGAGGCGCTCGAGCAGGGGCAGCGCAAGCTGTTCGATCTCGCGTCGGATCCCGGCGAGCGCACCGACCTCGCGGCGCGCGAGGCGGAGCGCGTGAGCGAGCTCTCGGCCGCGATCGCGAGCTGGCGCGAGCACGAGACGGCGAACGCGGTCGCCGTGCAGCCGCCGCCGCTGCGCTCGAAAGAGGTGCGGCGCAAGCTCCGTGCGCTCGGGTATGTCGAGTAGGAGCGTCGCGGCCCTGGTCGCGGTGCTGCTGCTCGCCGCGGCCCTTCGCTTGACCGCCGTGCTCACCTGGGGCGACGTCCAGGTGCTGCGCGGCGACGAAGGCTGGTACGTGCGCGCGGCGCGCTCGCTCGCCGCGGGCACCGGCTACACCGGCGCGCTACGCCCTCCCGGACACCCGGCGCTGCTCTCCGTGGTGTTCGCCGCGGGCGGCGATCTGCGCGAGGCGCGCTTTGCGCAGATCGCAGTGTCGCTCGCGGGCATCGCGATGCTGTTCGGCATCGTGCGAGCGGGCTTCGGCACGCTCGCCGCGACGCTGTCGGCGCTGCTCATGGCGCTCCACCCGACGCTGATCTCGTACACGCACTTCCTGTGGACGGAGACGCTCGTCGCGACGCTGCTGCTGCTCGCGTTCTGGTGCCTCGACCGCGCCGAGCGCAGCGCGCGCGACGGCTGGCTCGTCGGCGCCGGGCTGGCGCTCGGCGCCGCGGTGCTGACGCGCGACATGCTGTTCGCGTTCGTCCCGGTCGTGCTGCTGTGGCTCGCGATCGGACCTGCGCCGCGCACGGCGACGCGGATCCGCCGCATGGCGCTCGTCGCGCTGCCGGTCGTGCTCCTGATCGCGCCGTGGATGGCGCGCAACTACGTCCTCCTCGGGAAGCCGTTCGTCCTCTCGACCAACAGCTGGTTTCCGATCGCGGTCGGCAACCTTCTGCCGGAGAAGCGCATCCTCGGCATGTCGCAAGAGAACAGGGAGTTCCACGAGCGCTATCTCGAGATGGAGGACGAGCTCGAGCGCGCCGCGTACGCGCGCGAGACGGCGCTCGCGGCGATCGCCAAGGAGCAGCCGTGGTGGATCGTGCGCAAGGTCCTGCGCAACACGTACTACCTGTTCTCGACCGCGTCCCAGCTCAAGCGGTTCGTGAAGTCGCGCTGGCTCGCGCGAGGCTGGAACGACTTCATGCGCAACGTGACGACGGTCGAAGCGACGTACTACGCTGTCACGATGGTGCTCGGCATCGTCGCGCTCTGGCTCGTGCCCGGCGGGCGCCTCAAGCTGCTCGTGGTCGCGCTGATCCTGTTTCACTGGGCGGTCTACATCGTCGCCAACGCGAACCACCGCTTCCGCGTTCCGTTGCTGCCGTTCTTTCTGCTCTACGTCGGGCCGCTGCTGGTCGGCGCCGGTCGTCGAACCGTACGCGAGCGCTGGCGGCTCGCCGGCGCCGGCGCGAGCCTGGCCGCCTTCGCGGCCGTGCTGGCGACGCCCTGGCTACGGCGTCTGCTGGTCGCGCTGCTGGTCGTGCCGCTGCTGACCGGCTGCCAGACGACGAGCGCGACGTCCGGGCCGCCGAACGTCGTGCTCGTCTCGATCGACACGCTGCGGCCCGATCACCTCGGCGTGTACGGCTACGAGCGCACGACGTCGCCGAACATCGACGCGCTCGCGCGCGACGGCGTGGTGTTCGAGAACGCGGTGTCGCCGTCGTCGTGGACGCTGCCGGCGCACGCGAGCATGCTGACCGGCGTCTCGCCGTACCGGCACGGCGCGGTGACGTCGGCGACGCCGATCCGCGACGACGTGCCGCTGCTCGCCGAGCTGCTGCGCGCGCACGGCTTTCACACGATCGGGCTGATCAACGCGCCCTTCGTCAATCGCAGCTACGGCTTCGCACGCGGCTTCGAGCGCTTCGAGCAGAGCTTCGCGCGCAAGAAGCGCGACGGCGCGCGCCGTCACGCGGCGGTGCTCGAGGCGGTGCGGACGCTCGAGCCGCCGTTCTTCCTCTTCGTGCACTACATGGACGTGCACTGGCCGTACCGGCCGCCGAAGGCGTTCAACCGCTTTGCGCGCGACAGGCGCGGCAAGAACGTCCTGCAGCCGCTCGGCGTGCGGGGCTTCCTCGACTTCCAGAAGGCGGTGCGCGAGGGACGGGTGAAGCTGTCCGCCGAGGATCGCCAGCGGCTCGTCGACCTCTACGACGGCGAGATCCTCGCGATGGATGCGAAGATCGCGGAGCTCGTCGAGGCGGTGCGCGAGCGTGCGCCGAACACGGTCTTCGTCATCACCTCGGACCACGGCGAGGAGTTCTTCGAGCACGACGGCTTCGGTCACTCGCGGACGCTGTACGAGGAGGTCGTGCGCGTGCCGCTGATCGTGTTCGGTCCGGGCGTCGCGCGCGGCGAGCGCGTCTCCGCGCTGGTGTCGCTCCTCGATGTCGTGCCGACCGTGCTCGAGCTGGCCGGCGCGCCGCTGCCGCAGGGCCTCGAGGGCAGCTCGCTGGTACCGGCGCTGCGCGGCGACGACTTGCGACGTGACGACACGCTGATCGCCCTGCAGACCAGCTCGCACGACGGCTACGAGGCGCTGCGCGGCGTCCGCTCGCCCACGCGCAAGCTGCTGCACGACGGTCGCAGCGACCGGAGCGAGCTCTTCGACCTGGCGCGCGATCCGGGCGAGCGCACCAACCTGTGGCCCGCGACGAAGGACGAGCGCCTCGAGGCGGCGCTCGCCGCCCTGCAGCAGCCCGAGCGGGGTCGACCGCTACCGACCCCCGACGCGGACACCGTCGAAGCGCTGAAGGCGCTCGGCTACCTGTGAGCGTCGAGCCGCAGGTCGCACGCACGGCACACGGTGGGCGCGCCTCCACCGAGCAGGCGGCGACGCGAAGGCGCGCGGCGCTCTGCCTGCTGCTCGTGCTGCTGGTCGCGGTCGCGGTGCGCTTCGCCGCGTTTTTCGCGTTCGCCGACCTCGAGGGAACGCACGGCGACGAGACCTACTACGTCGCGCGCGCCCGCTCGCTGCTCGCTTCCGGCAGGTACGCCGGCGGGCTCAGGCCGCCCGGGCAGTCGAGCGTCATCGCGGCCTCGTTCGCGCTGTTCGGCGACGAGCTCGCCAGCGCGCGGCTCGTGCAGGTCGCGCTCTCGCTGGTGACGGTCGCGCTGGTGTTCGACGTCGTACGGCGGCGTGTCGGCGTTGCGGCGGCGACCGCGTCGGGGCTGCTGTGCGCCGTCCACCCGACGCTCGTGCACTACGCGCACCTGCTGTGGTCGGAGAACCTCTACGCGCTGCTGCTCGTGCTCACCATCTGGGCGCTCGAGCGGGCCGAGCGGAGCGGTGCCGTGCGCTGGGCCGTGCTCGCCGGCTGTGCGCTCGGGCTCGCCGCCTTGACGCGCGAGAGCGCGCTCTATCTCCTGCCGATCGCGGCCGTCTGGCTCGTCGCGCGGCGCGGGCGCGAGGTCGCGCTCGCCGCACGCGCGCGCGCCGCGGTGCTGCTCGCGGTCGCGACGCTCGCCGTGGTCGCGCCGTGGATCGCACGCAACGTCGCGCGCTACGACATGGCGGTCCTCGCCACCGGCCGCTGGCGGATCCTCGCGCACGGCAACCTCGACGAGCAGACGGTTCGGCGGCTGCGACCGCGCGCCGGCGAGGCGTACCTCTACCGCGGCATCCGCAGCTCGCGCGAGCGCGAGCGGATCGCGCGCGACCTCGTGCTGGGCGCGATCGCCGAGCGCCAGCCGCGGTGGATCTTCGAGAAGGCCGTCGAGAGCACGCGCGATCTGCTCGGCACGCGCTCGCAGCTCGAGCGCTTCGTCAAGCGTCGCTGGCTACGCGAGGGCGTACGCGACGCGGCGCGCGTCGTGGTCGCGCTCGAGCGCGGCCTGCTCGTGCTCGTCGTCGCCTGCGGCGTCGCCGGGCTGTGGCTCGCGCCGCTCGGACGCCTGCGGTCACTGGTCGCGAGCGTCGTGCTGCTGCACTGGGCGATCTACGTGGTGGCGCTCGCTCACCACCGCATGCTCGTGCCGCTGCTGCCCTCGCTCGCGATCGCGGCGGGTCCGCTCGTCACCTCGACGCATCCCTGGCGGGACGCGCGGCCGTGGCGGCTCGCCGGCACCGTCCTGACGCTGCTCGCGCTCGGTCTCCCGTTCGTGCCCTGAGCTTTGCGCCGCGTGCCGCCGCTCAGTGCAGGCTGCGCCCGAAGCGGCGCAGCGTGACGTAGAACACCGGCGTCAAGAACAAGCCGAGGATCGTCACGCCGAGCATGCCGCTGAACACCGCGGTGCCGAGCGCGCGCCGCATCTCGGCGCCCGGACCGAGCGCGCGGACCAGCGGCACGACGCCCAGGATGAACGCGAACGAGGTCATCAGGATCGGCCGCAGACGCAGGCGGCAGGCCTCGATCGCGGCGGTGAAGCGGTCCTTGCCTTCCTCTTCCGCCTGCTTCGCGAACTCGACGATCAGCACCGCGTTCTTCGCCGCGAGACCGATCAGGACGACGAAGCCGATCTGCGTGATCAGGTTGTTGTCCATTCCCGCGAGCACCGTGCCGGCGAGCGCGAACGGCAGACACATCGGAGCGATCATGATGATCGCGAGCGGCAGCAGCCAGCTCTCGTACTCGGCCGCGTGCACCAGGAAGACGAACAGCACGCAGAGCGGGAAGATGAACAGCGCCGTGTTGCCGGCGAGCTTCGCCTGGTAGGCGATGTCCGTCCACTCGATCGCCATGCCCTCGGGCAGGATCTGCTGCGCGAGCTGCTCCATGATCGACATCGCCGTGCCCTGGCTCTCGCCGGGCGCGGCGTCGCCGTTGACCTCGGCGGCGGGGAACATGTTGTAGCGCACGACGCGATCGGGGCCGCTGCGCGACTCGATGTTGAGCACGGAGCCGAGCGGCACCATCTCACCCGCGGTGTTGCGGGTGCGCAGCTGCATGATGTCCTCGGGCAGGTCGCGGAAGCTGCTCTCCGCCTGCGCGCGCACCTGGAAGGTGCGGCCGAAGCGGTTGAAGTCGTTGACGTACACCGAGCCCAGGTAGACCTGCAGCGTGTCGAACACGTTGCCGAGCGGGACGTCGAGCTTGTTTGCCTTGACGCGGTCGATGTCGGCGTAGAGCTGCGGCGTCGCCGAGCGGAACGGCGTGAACACGCCGACGAGCCGCGAATCGGCGCGCGCGGCGTCGACGTAGGCGTCGGTCGCTTCCTGCAGGGCGTCGAGGCCGCGGCCGCCGCGGTCCTGGACGTAGAGCTTGAAGCCACCCGACGTGCCGAGGCCGCGCACCGGCGGCGGCGCGATGACGAAGATGTCGGCGTCGGTGATCTCGCCGAGCCGCTCCTGCAGCGTCTGGCGGATCTCGTCGGCCGTCGGACCGTGCTTGGCGCGCTCCTCGAACGGCGCCTGGCTGACGAAGATCGCCGCCGCGTTCGACGCATTGGCGCGCGTCGCGCCGGAGAAGCCGGCGAAGGCGACCGCATTGTTGACGCCGGGCGTGTCGAGGATGATCTCGCTCGCGCGGCGCACGACGGCGTCGGTGCGCGAGAGCGACGCGCCGTCGGGAAGCTGGATCGCGACGATGAGGTAGCCCGCGTCCTGCGGCGGGATGAAGCCGGTCGGCACGCGCGAGAAGCCGATCGCGGTCGCGACCAGCAGCAGCGCGTAGACGGCGAAGCCGATCACGGAGCGCCGCACGAGCCAGCCGACTGCGCGCGCGTAGCCGTGCGTCATGCGCTCGAAGCCGGCGTTGAAGGCGGCGAAGAAGCGGCCGAGCACGCGGTCCCAGAGGCGCGAGAACCAGTCGCGACGCTCGCCGTGCGGCTTGAGCAGCAGCGCGCAGAGCGCCGGGCTCAGCGTCAGCGAGTTGAACGCCGACAGCATCGTCGACACCGCGATGGTGAGCGCGAACTGGCGGTAGAACTGACCCGAGATGCCGCTGATGAACGCGGTCGGCACGAACACCGCCGAGAGACCGAACGCGATCGCGATCACCGCGCCGGTCACCTCGTCCATGGCTTTACGCGCCGCTTCGCGCGGCGGCAGCCCGGCGGCGATGTGCCGCTCGACGTTCTCGACGACG
The DNA here is from genome assembly GCA_036563615.1 of Candidatus Binatia bacterium. Lineage (NCBI taxonomy): Bacteria > Candidatus Binatota > Binatia (SeqCode) > Binatia bacterium. Next base: position 18,085 of record DATCMB010000013.1, on the reverse strand, counting down.
ACGATCGCGTCGTCGACCACGATGCCGATCGCGAGCACGAGGCCGAACAGCGACAGCATGTTCAGCGAGAAGCCGAGCACCGCCATGACGGCGAACGTGCCGATCAGCGACACCGGGATCGCGAGCAGCGGGATGACGCTCGCACGCCAGGACTGCAGGAAGACCAGCACGACCAGGACGACGAGACCGACCGCCTCCCACAGCGTATCGATCACCGCGTTCACCGACTCGCGCACGAAGACCGTCGGGTTGTAGACGATCCGGTACTCGAGCCCCGGCGGGAAGCTCTTCGAGAGCTCGTCCATCTTCGCCTGCACGGCGTCGGCGGTCGCGAGCGCGTTCGAGCCCGGACGCTGCAGGATCGCCATCGCGACCGCAGGCTGGTTGTCGAGGTAGCTGTTGACGCCGTAGTCGCGCGCGCCGAGCTCGATGCGCGCGACGTCGCGCAGGCGCGTGATGCGTCCGTCCTCGCCGCGCTTGATGACCACGTTCTCGAATTGCTCGGGCTCGAGCAGACGTCCGAGCGTGGTCACCGGGAGCTGGAACGCGACCTCCTTGCCGACCGGCGGCTGGCCGATGATGCCGGACGCGACCTGCACGTTCTGCTCGCGCAGCGCCTGCACGACGTCGCTCGTCGCCAGGTTGCGTGCGGCGAGGCGCTCGGGGTCGAGCCAGACGCGCATGCTGTACTCGCGCAGGCCGAACAGGCTGACCTCGCCGACGCCGTCGATGCGCGCGAGCTGATCGCGCAGCTGAATGAGCGCGTAGTTGCCGATGTAGAGCTGGTCGTAGCGCTCGTCGGGCGACAGCAGGTGCACGACCATCAGCAGGTCGGGCGAGCTCTTGAGCGTCGTGACGCCGATGCGGCGCACCTCCTCGGGGAGGCGCGGCTCGGCGGTCGCGACGCGGTTCTGCACGAGCACCTGCGCCTTGTCGAGGTCGGTGCCGAGCTTGAAGGTGATGGTCAGCGTCATCTGACCATCGGTCGTGCTCTGCGAGGACATGTAGAGCATGTCCTCGACGCCGTTGACCTCCTGCTCGATCGGCGTCGCGACGGTCTCCGCGATCACCTCGGGCGGCGCGCCGGGGTACGACGCGCGCACGACGATCGTCGGCGGCACCACCTCGGGGTACTGTGCGACCGGCAGCGCGTTGTACGAGAGCGCGCCGAGGATGACGATGACGATCGACAGGACCGCCGCGAAGATCGGGCGGTCGATGAAGAAGTGCGAGATTCTCACTTCCCGTCCTCGACGAACGCGGGCGGCGAGGTCGCCGGACCGTTCGGCTGTCCCTGCGCGACCGTGGTGAGCGTCCTCTCCTCGGGCTCGACCGGCGCGCCCGGCCGGACGCGCTGCACGCCGCTCACGACGACGCGGTCGGTCGGCAGCAGACCTTCGCGGACGATGCGCATGCCGTCGAACATCGAGCCCAGCGCGACGGGCCGGCTGTGCGCGACGTTCTGGTCGTCGACGACGTAGACCATCTTGCGCGCCTGGTCGCTGACCACCGCCTCGTCCGGGATGAGCAGCGCGCGGTAGCGTCCGCGTCCTGGCAGACGCAGACGCGCGAACAGGCCAGGCGTGAACTGCCCGTAGGGATTCTCGACCACGGCGCGGAAGATCATCGTGCCGGTGCCGGCGTCGAGCTGGTTGTCGACGAAGTCGATGTAGCCCGTGTGCGGGAACGACTCCTCGTCGGCGAGCGCGATCTCGACCGGGACGCGCGCGTCGCGCCAGTTCGGCCGCTCGCCGAGCTGCGCGAGCCGCTGGTACTTGAGGAAGGCGCGCTCGTCGGCGTCGAAGTAGACGTACATCGGGTCGAGCGACACGACCGTGGTGAGCAGCGTGCCCTGCGTGCCGGAGCCGCCGTTCACCAGGTTGCCCTCGGTGACGAGCTTGCGTCCGACGCGGCCCGAGATCGGCGCGCGCACCTTCGTGAACTCGACGTCGAGCTTCGCCGCGTCGACCGCGGCCTGCGCGGCGAGCACCGCCGCTTCTGCTTGACGCGCTTCCGCGGCGCGCGTGTCGGCCTCCTCGCGCGAGATCGCGTTGCGCGCGACCAGGCTGTCGGCGCGCTCGAGGCGCTTGCGCGCGAGGTCGAGGCGCGCTTTCGCGACCGCGAGATCGCCCTCGGCGCGCCGCAGGATCGCCTCGTAGGGGCGCGGGTCGATGGTGAAGAGCAGCGTGCCCTCCTCGACGGTGGCGCCGTCGGTGAAGTGCACCTTCTCGAGGTAGCCGCCGACGCGCGGCCGGATCTCGACGTAGTCGGTGGCCTCGAAGCGCGCCGTGTACTCGTCCCACTCGGTGACCTCGCGGTCGAGTGGGTGCGCGACCACGACCTTGGGCGGCGGTGGCGGCGGAGGGGGCGGCGGGCTGCACGCGGCGGCGATGAGCAGCGTCGCGGCCGCGAGCGCTGCGACGAGCCGGTTGCTGGTGATCGAGCTCCTCATGCGTGACCTGCTTCCTCGGGCCGTCCGTGCGCCTGCTGCGGTCCCTCCTCCACCGGCGGCTCCATCGCGGCCCAGCCTCCGCCGAGCGCGCGGTAGAGCTGCACCAGGCTCTGCACCAGCGCGCCGTCGACGCGAGCGAGCTGATCCTCGAACTGCAGCACGGTGCGCTGCGCGTCGAGGACGTTCTGGAAATCCACGAGCCCGTCCTTGTAGAGCGCGGTCGAGAGCTCGAGAGAGAGGTTCGCCGCGTCGACCGCGTCGAGCGTCGCCTCGCGCTCGTCGCGCAGCCGCGCGAACGCAACCAGCGCGTTCTCGACCTCCTCGAACGCGAGCAGGATCGTCTGCTCGTAGCGGGCGAGCGCTTGCGCGGTGCGCGCTTCCTCGGCGCCGATCAGCGAGCGGATGCGTCCGGCGTCGAACACCGGCCACGTCACCGATGGGCCCACCGAGTAGGACCGACTCGGACCTTGGAAGAGGTCGGCCGCCTTGGTCGCGTCGAAGCCGAACTGGCCGAGCAGCGTGAGGCGCGGGTAGAGCTCCGCGGTCGCGACGCCGATGCGCGCCGTCTGCGCCGCGAGCTCGCGCTCGGCGCGGCGCACGTCGGGGCGCTGGCGCACGACGTCGGCCGGCAGCGAGACGGTGAGCGCCGCCGGCGGCGGCGGGATCGGCGCGGGCTGCGCGAGCTCCTCCGCGATCGCGCCCGGGTTCTCGCCGAGCAGCACGCTCAGCCGGTTGAACTGCTGCGCGAGCGCGGACTCGAACGGCGGGATGATCGTGCGCGTGCTCGCGTAGACGCTCTCTGCCTGCGCCACATCGAGTGACGACGCGATGCCGCCCTCGAAGCGCACCCGCGTCAGCTCGACGATCTGGCGCTGCGACTCGAGGTTCTTGCGCGCGACCGCCAGACGCTGCTGCAGCGTGCGCGCGTCGAGGTAGGAGCGCGCGACCTCGGCCATCACCGCGACCAGCACCGCGCGCCGGTCCTCGTCGCTCGCTTCCAGGCTCGCGCCCGCCGACTCGACCGAGCGCCGCACGCGCCCCCAGAGATCGACCTCCCAGCCCGCCGACACGCCGATCTGGTAGAGCGTGTCCTCGTCGCCGCCCGGGAAGAGCGCGTTCACGCTCGAGCGCTGGCGAAAGACGTCACCCTGCGCGTCGATCGCGGGGAACAGCGCCGACGCCGTGGCGCCGTAGAGCGCCTGCGCCTCGGCGACGCGCGCCGTCGCCTGCACGAGGTCGAGGTTCGCATGCACCGCGCGCTCCACGAGGCGCGTCAGCTCCGGGTCGCGGAACTGGTCCCACCAGCGTCCGACCGGGGCGCCGGGCTCGAAGGAGACCGGTTCCACGCTCGTGTGCCAGGCGGGCGGCAGAGGCGGCTCCGGGCGGACGTAGTCCGGTCCCACCATGCAGGCGGCCAGAAAGACGGGTGCGAGAGCGATGGTGAGGGGACGGAAAGCGTTGGACGACACCATTCAAAAACGATACGTACTGTCTAGAAACGACTACCCTGTGTCAAGCGAGGGTCAAATGGAGGGAGAGATCACGACGCGGCCGGGCCGTCCGCGGAGCGAAGCGGCGAAACGCGCGATCCTGCGCGCGGCGCTCACGCTGCTGAAGAAGCACGGCGTCGCCGGCGTGACGGCCGAGGCAGTAGCGGAGCGTGCCGGCGTCAGCAAGGCCACGCTCTACCGCTGGTGGCCGTGCGCGGCCGCGGCGGCGATGGACGCGTTCTTCGAGGAGATCAACTCGCGCCTGCCGTCGGTCACGACGGACGCGCCGCTCGAGGACCTGCGCGGTCGCGCGCGCCACGTCGCGCGTCTGCTGGGCGGCGAGCTGGGCGACGCGCTCGCCGAGCTCATCGCCACGACGCACACCGACGCCCGCCTCAAGGAGGTCTTCCAGGAGCGCTATCTGCGCCCGAAGCGCGAGAACCTGCGTCGCGAGGTCGACCGTGCGATCGCGGCGGGCGCGCTGCGCGACGACGTCGATCGCGACGTGATGATCGACGTCATCTGCGGCGCGTATTACTACCGCAAGCTCGTCCGGCACATCGACACGACGCCGCGCACGATGGACGAGATCATGAGCTGCGTGCTCGAGGGCCTCATGCCGCGTGCGGCGCGCGCGCAGCGTCCGACGTCGTCCGCGCGCACGGAGCGCGCCACGTCACGCACGCAGCGCAGGACGCCGCGCACGCAGCGCGCAGCTCAGCCCCAGCGCGCGCGCGTCAGCCGGCTGCGGACGAGCCGAAAGACGGCGGCCGCCGCGCCTGCGTCGCCTGCTCGAAAGCGTACGCGAGGCGAAGGAGCGTCGGCTCGCTGAACGGACGTCCGAGGAACGAGACCCCGATCGGCGCGCCGTCTCGGGTGTAGCCCGCCGGCACGGTGATCTCGGGGAGACCTGCGAGCGAGGCGAGTAGGATCGGGTCGCCGCCGAACGCTTCGCCGAACGCGTACGGCATCGGCGGCGCGCCGACGCAGACGAAGTCCGGATCGATCACGCCCGGCAGCGGCGTCGCGGGGCAGAGCAGCGTGGGAAAGACCAGCGCCTCGACGCCCGCCGCGTCCATCGCGCCGACGACCGCATCGACGAGCCGCGCCCGCAGCGCGAGCGCGTGCGCGCGCTGCTCCGGCGTCACGACGGTCGCGACCGCCGCTTCGAGCTGCGGCAGGTTCTTGACGACGTCGGGGCCGAGCGCGCGCGCCGCACGAAGGATGTCCTCCGCGCTCCGGACCGGCGCGCCCGCGCCGTCGGTCGCGAAGTACGCGTCGACGTCGGGCGCGAACGAGCCGCTGCCGAGCACGACCAGCATCTCGAAGAAGTCGTCCTCGCCGACGACGTGCGGCACCGTGGTCGGATCGACGAGCGTCGCGCCGTGCGCGCCCATCGCCGCGAGGCTCGACGCGAGCGTCGCGTCGACCTCCGGATTGAGCCCGCCGAGCGGGTTGCCGAGCAGCTCGCGCAGCACGCCGAGCCGCGCGCCGCGCAGGCCGTCCGGGTCGAGGAACGGCGTGTAGTCGGTGAAGAAGCGCCCGGCGCTCGCCTCGGTCGCCGGATCGCCCGGGTCGATGCCGGTCATCGCGCCGAGCGCGATCGCGGCGTCCGTCACGGTGCGCGCGAGCGGACCCGGGACGTCGAGGTCGAGCGACGCCGGGACGATCCCCGAGCGGCCGATGAGGCCGAGCGTCGGCTTGATGCCGACCAGCGAGTTGAACGCGGCCGGGATGCGGATCGAGCCCGCGGTGTCGCTGCCGGTCGCGAGCACGGCCATGCCGGCGGCGACCGCGACCGCCGAGCCGCCGCTCGAGCCGCCGGGGATGCGGTTCAGCTTGTACGCGCCGAGCGTCTGGCCGCCGCGCGAGCTGTAGCCCGTCGCGCCGGTCGCGAACTCGTCCATGTTGACCTTGGCGATCGGCAGCGCGCCCGCGGCGCGCAGCTTGGCGATCGAGAGCGCGTCCTCGCGCGCGACGAAGTCGCCCATGGTCAGCGACGCCGCGGTGGTGCGCATGCGGTCGCCGGTTCCATAATTGTCCTTGACGGCGAGCGGCACGCAGTGCAGCGGCCCGACCGGTCCGCGCTCGGCGTAGGCGGCGTCGAGCTCGGCGGCGATCGCGAGCGCGTCGGGGTTGGTCTCGAGAACGGCGTTGAGCGCGGGGCCTGCGTCGTCGAGCGCGGCGATGCGCGCGAGCGACCGGCGGGCGATCTCGACGCAGGTCGTGCGCCCGTCGCGCAGCGCGGCGTGCAGCTCGGCGATCGTCAGCGTCGCGGGATCGAGCGGCGCGGGGGCGTCGCTGCAAGCCGCGAGCACGAGCGCGAGCAGGATCGCGCCCGCCACCGCACGCCCCGTCCCCCGCGACGTCCGTTCGCGCTCCCTCGCCTGCATCCGTGCACCTCCGCGCAGCGAGATTCGGCAGCTCACGGCGGCGTCTTTAACGAAAGAAAGGGCCGCCGTGCGCGCTCTAGAACCGTGCGTGGGCGTCGCCTGCGGCGCTGCCCGCGCCGTCGTGCGGGCGTGCGTCGCGCCGGCGCAGGAGGACGATCTCGTACTCGCCCTCGTCGGCGCGCAGCACGAGGCGCTCGAAGCCGCGGTTGCGCTCGAGCTCGCGCTCGATCGGCTTGGTCGGACACGCGACCGCGTCCGGATCGGCCGCGGTGATCATGCGGATCAGCGTCGCGCGCGAGATCTCCGGCGAGGTGCCGCGGAAGTAGTCGTGCGAGGCGCGGTTCCAGAACGCGATCGGCAGCAGGTTCGTGCGTCCCGTCAAGTAGAGCTGCTCCGAGCAGTTGACGATGAGCAGGCGCAGCCCGCGGGTCTCCTCGTCGAGCTTGCGCGCGACGCTCACTTGATCCGCGAGCGCCGTCGCGCCGCGCGTGATCTCGTGCGGGAACGCGATGTCGAGGCGCGGGCGTCCGATGCGCAGCGCGACGAGCGCGACGAGCACGGTCGCGACCGCGACGGCGCGCGACGCGGCGGGCCGGGTCACGAGCCGCTGCTGCACGGCGGTGTAGAGCAGGCCGAGCGCCGCGCCGGCGAACACCGAGAGGCTCGCGAGCAGCGCGAACAGATCGCCGAACGCCTGGAAGTCCGTCAGCGTGAAGGCGACGATGCCGGCGCCGAAGACGCCGATCACGAGCGCGAGCCGCTGCGTCGGACGTCCGCGGTTGCGCCACACGACGAGCGGAAACAGCAGCAAGCCGAGCAGGCCGAGGACGACCAGCCACTCGTGGCCGGGGCACCCGCGCTCGACCAGCTCGGCGATCTGGGCGACGCGGTCGGGGAGCGTCTTGCGCGCGAGCGCGCTCGAGCCGCGCGCGAGCGAGGTCGAGACCACCTGCTCGTACGTCGTCACGAGCGCGCCGTGCCAGGCGAGCCAGCCGGCGACCAGCGCGAGCATCCCGGCGCCGCCGGCGACCGTGCGCACGACGGCGCGCGTGCGCTCCTCGCGCTCGGCGAGCGATGCGACGAACACCGCGACGCCCACGAGCGCGCCGATCTGCCAGTCGAAGAACGCGAGCGCGCCGCACGCGCCGGCGACGAGCCAGGCGCCGCGCGCGGCGAGCAGCGCCGCGGCGCAGGCGAGGACCATCATCAGCAGCTTCGGCAGCGGACCGATCGACGGCAGGAAGCCGAGCAGCGAGAAGCCGAGGTAGCACGCGAGGCCCAGCAGCCCGGCGACGCACGAGCCATCGAACAGCCGGCGCAGGATCGCGAACACGAGCAGCGCCGCGAGACCGGTGAGCGCGAGGTAGCCGACGCGCATCGCCAGCAGCGGCTCGACGCCGAGCGCGCGTCCGACGAGGTCGAACGCCGCGCCCGCCATCGCCGCGAGCTGCGTCTTGTTGTCGAAGTAGTCGCGGTGCGGGATCGCGCCGTCGACGATCCGCTCGGCGAAGTAGACGTAGTAACGGACGTCGGTGACGATCGGCTGCCGCGTCGGCTCGAAGCGCGCCAGGTGCACGACGGCCAGCAGCACGGCGAGCAGCAGGCAACGGTTGATCCGCAAGGGGCCAATCCATAGTGCAACGCGGCTGGGCGTGCCAATGCGAGGCTTCCTCCGCACCGCCATCGTCGCCGCGTGCGCCACGGCGCTCGCTCCGTTCGCCGTCCTCGCGGACGAGCAGGCCGCCGGCGGGGACGCCAAGGCGCCGCCGGCGAGCGCGGCGCGCGCGCCCGAGCCGTCGCGTGCGGAGATCGAGCGGCTGCAGGCGCTCGGCTACGTCGACGTCACCCAGGAGCCGCTCGACCCCGCGCGCTCGGGCGTCGTGCTGTACGACCGCGCGCGCTCGCAGCCGGGCTACAACTACTTCACCAACGCGCACCTCTGCTCGGCGCAGCTCATCGACGCCGAGGGCCACGTGCTGCGCACCTGGGCGCTCGAGCCATGTCACCGCTGGGACAACTCGAGCTTCACGCCCGACGGCGACGTGCTGGTGATCGGCCGCGAGCTGCCGCCCGGCGGGGGACGGCCCTGGTCCGCCGGTCGCTACGTGGCGCGTCTCGGCTTCGACGGCCGCGTCGTGTGGCGGCGTCCGCTCGGCGCGCACCACGACATCCAGTGGACGCCGCGCGGCGAGATCGCGGTCCTGACCTCGACCTTCCGCCGCGTGCCCGAGCTCGACGAGGCGCGCGACCTGAAGGACGACTCGCTGACGCTGCTCTCACCCGACGGCGAGGTGCGCGCGTCGGCGTCACTCTACGAGCTCCTGAAGACCGCGCCGCGCGAGCAGTTCAAGCTGCGCGGCCGCAAGCGCGGCAAGCGCCACCTCGACCTGCTGCACGCGAACTCCGTCTTCTGGATGCAGGATCCGAAGCTCGCCGCGCGCGACCCGCTCTACGCGCCGCAGAACGTCGTCGTCACGATCCGCCACCAGGACGCGGTGGTGGTGATCGACTGGGACGCGAGGAAGGTCGTGTGGGCGTGGGGACAGAGCGAGCTCTCCGGTCCGCACGACGCGGTGGTGCTGCCGAGCGGCAACTTCCTCGTGTTCGACAACGGGCTCGGCCGCGGCTGGTCGCGCGTCGTCGAGCTCGACCCGAAGACGCGCAAGATCGTCTGGCAGTACCGCGCCCCCGAGCCAGAGACGTTCTACACCCAGACCCGCGGCGCCAATCAGCGGCTCGCGAACGGCAACACGCTGGTCGCGCAGTCGGACAGCGGGCGCGCGTTCGAGGTGACGCCGGACGGGGAGATGGTGTGGGAGTTCCTGAACCCGAACGGTCGCGACGGAAAGCGCGCCGCGCTGGTGCGCATGCGGCGGCTCGAGCCGCGCGTGGTCGACGCGTGGATGGCCGCGGCCGCGGCGTCGGGGAAGGGCGAGGGCGCGGAGAAGGGCGAGGGCGCGGAGAAGGGCGCCGCGGGAACGTCGGCCGCGGGCGGCACGCCGTGAGCGCCGCGCGCTGAGCGGCGTCTCGCGCGCAGACGCGCGCCGCTTTCGCGCCGCCTACTGCACGTACCCGAGCGCGCGCAGCGTCTCGCGCAGGCGCGGGTCGATCGTGCCCGGCTCGAGCACGCGCAGCGGCGTCTCCGCGAGCTTCGCGTCGAGCCGCTTCTCGAGCTCGGCCGTGCGCGCGGCGTCTTGCGTCGCGAGGTTCGTGCTCTCGGCCGGGTCGGAGGGCAGGTCGTAGAGCTCGAGCACGCCCGGCTCGCGGATCAGCTTCCAGCGCTCGCCGCGCAGCGCAGCGCCGCGCCGCTCGATCGCCGGCGGGCGCGTCGGCATGCCCGCGACCGAGAGGATGCGGTCCTGCTTGCGCCTGCGTCGGCTCGCGCTGCCCTGCGGGTAGAGCGGGTGCTCGATCAGCGCGAACGCTTCGGGGCCGCCGCGCTCGGCGGGCGCGGGCGGCGTCGGCAGGAGCGCGCGGCCGCGGAAGGCGTCCGGCACGTCGACGCCGGCGAGCGCGAGGATCGTCGGCGCGACGTCGAGGTGCTGGACCTGCGCCACGACCCGCGTGCCGGGCGCGATCCGTGCCGGATAGCGCACGATCAGCGGAACCTTCGCAGCACCCTCGTACAGGCAGTCGGAGTGCTCGAAGAACACGCCGTGGTCGAAGCACTCGCCGTGATCCGCGGTGAAGAGCACGATGGTGTCGTCGAGCAACTCGAGGCGCGTCAGACGGTCGAGCACCTGGCCCACCCAGTGGTCGACGTACGCCACCTCGCCCGCGTAGAGCTCGAGCGCGCGCTCGAGCACGCTCGCCGGCACGTCGCCGCCGTTCTGCTCCGCGGTCGCGAGGAGGCTGCGCCACGAGACGCGCGCCGGGCCCTCGTCGCTGACGTATTCGGGAGGCGGCGCGTAGGGCAGGTGCGGGTCGAAGAGGTGCAGCCAGACGAAGAACGGACGCGCGCGATCGTGCGCCTCGATCCAGTCGAGCGCCGGCGGCGCGACGCCATCGGCCGGCAGGTGGTGCGCTTCGGGCGCGACGTAGGTCGCGAAGCCCTGCGCGAGGCCGGAGTGCTGATCGAGGAGACGCACCGGCGTGAAGGCCGCCGTCGTCCAGCCCGCGGCGGCGAACGTCTCGGCGAGGGTCTGCGCGTCCTCGGGTAGCGCGAGCGAGTTGTTCACGACGCCGTGCTCGCGCGGCAGCAGCGAGGTGTGGATCGTCGACAGCGACGGGCGCGTCATCGGCATCGGGCACGCCGCGTTCTCGAACAGCACGCCCTCGGCCGCGAGGCGATCGATGTTCGGCGTCGCGACGCGCGTGCCGCCGTAGCAGCCGAGGTGGTCGGCGCGCAGCGTGTCGATGGTGAACAGCAGCACGCTGGGCGGCGCGCTGCGCTGCGCGGGTCCGCGCCGCGCGACGCCGAGCGCGAGCGCGACGACGCCCACGACCACCAGCAGCACGACGACGAGGGGCCTACGCATCAAGCACTCCGAATCCTGCGCGGGCGCAGCACGAGCGCCGCGGCGAGCAGCGAGACGACCGTGACCGCGACGCCGAGGTGGAAGGAGCGCGGCACGTAGACCATCTCGACCTCGTGCTCGCCCGCCGGCAGCACGACCCCGCGAAATGCGGTATTGACGAGCAGCGTCGGGGCGACCTCGCCGTCGATCCGCGTCTGCCAGCCCGGGTAGAAGACCTCGCTCGACACCAGCACCGCGGGCTGCGGCGCCGTGACGCGGAGCCGGACCGCGTGCGCGCTCCGGTCCTCGACGCGAACGCGCGTCGCGCCCGAGCTCGCAGCACCCGCCGGCGACGGCGGCAGCGTCACGTCGTCCTCGGCGCGCAGCAGCACGCGCCGCGACGGATCGAAGCTCGGCGACAGCAGCCGCGCGCGTCCTTCCTCCGGCGTCGCGTAGCGCTCGATCTGCTCGACGAGGAAGAAGCGCGGCAGCGTGCGCGGGTTCGCATACAGCGTGACGCCGTCCTCGCTCGCGAGCGGCTCGTAGGGCGGCGGCAGCTCGACGTTCGCCAGCACGAGGCCGACGTTCAGCAGGTCGAGCAGCCTGGTCGACGCGACCTCCGCGTCGCGAAAGGCGCGGAAGTACTTGCTCCGGGCCACGGCTTGCGGGTCCGCGGTGGCGATCAGGTCGAGGTAGCCGCCGACGCCGGCCGCGCTCGCGCCGTGGATGTCGTCGACGCCGAGCTGCTGCAGGGTGTTGGCCGGCAGCGCCTGGCGCAGCCCGACGAGGATGCGCGCGACGCGCACGCCGCCCCGCGCCTCGTTCGCGCGCAGCAGCGCCTGCTCGAACGCCGTCGTGCCGAACTCGGGGCGCACCTGCATGGGGTTGAAGCGCCAGCCGAAGAGCAGGAGCGGCACGACGAGCAGCGTCGTCCAGCAGGCGAGCTGCACGGCGCGCGGCAGCCGACGCGCAGCGAGCACGAGCGCGCCGCAGGCGAGCGCGAGCACGGCGGTGGCGATCGTCTGCGGCCGGAGCGCCGGAGCATGGAGCGCCCAGCGCGCGCGCGCCTCGGCGAGCCAGGTCGCGAGCTCGGCGCGGGCCTGCGGGTCCACGACGCGCGTCGCGACCGGCCAGGCGACCATCATTCCGAGGACCAGCAGCACGGCGAGCGCTTGCCAGCGCGTGCGCCGCCTCTGCGCGGCGTCGTGCGCAGCGGCGTCGTCGCCCGCGAGCGCCGCGAAGCCGTACGCGGCGAGCAGCGCGACGGCGCTCATGTAGAGGAAGACCACGCGGTCGGGACGCGAGTGCCGAAAGCCCGGGATCGTGAAGTAGGCGAGGTCGAGGAGCGGTCCGCCGAGCAGGATGCCGAGGCTCGCGATCGCGACCGCGGCGAGGAACAGCACCGCACGCCGCCGCGAGGAGCGCGCGACCGCGACCGCGGCGAGCACCGGCGGCACGAGCCCGGTGTAGAGGTTCTGTCCGCAGTAGTTGAGCACCCAGCCGCGCTCGTCGTCGGCGATGCCGTCGACCAGGTGCGCGAGTTCGGCGAACCAGTAGTTGGTCTCGTTCGGGTGGCCGAAGACGTCGGGCACGATCGCCTGCAGGAGCCCGGTGAACGGCAGCGTCGAGCGCCGGTAGACCTCGAGCGGCTCGGCGCCGCGCGCCGAGCTCCCCATCAGCTCGAGGAAGGGCACCACCTGGAAGCCCGCGACGCCGACGCCGAGCACGACCAGCACGGCCATCGCGCCCACCGCGTGGGCGAGGCGCGCGACCCGGCGCTCGCCCGCCGTCGCCAGCACCTCGACGACGAGGAAGGCGCCGGTCATCGTCAAGCACAGCGAGGTGATCTGCGGATGGCCGCCGAGCACGCTCAGCGTCACCGCGATCAGCAGCGGCCAGCCCGCGCGGATCTCGCCGCTGCGCGCGAGCCGCAGCGCGCCGAGCAGCATCAGCGGCAGCCAGGTGCCGCTGAAGACGTAGCTCGGCGCGCTGATGCGGACGAGGAACATGCCGTTCAGCTCGAACGCCGCGGCGCCGACGAACGCCGGCGCGTCCGCGAGCCCCTGCGCGCGCAGGAACGCGAACGTCAAGCATCCCGCGAGCGCCAGGTGCAGCAGGATGCTGAAGCCCATCCCCGAGATCGGCTCGATCAGGTCGAAGAGCGCGCTCAGCGGGTAGAGCGCGTTGTTCTGGATGAGCGCGTAGTGCGGGTAGCCTGCGAAGACGTGCGGGTTCCAGAACGGGATCTCCCCCGCGCGCAGCATCTCGCCGTTGTAGACCCGCGCCGGCAGGGTGAAGATCAGCGTGTCCATCATGAGCCCGTTGCTCGGCACGGCGGCGGCTTCCGGGCTCACGTCGCCGATCCACGGCGCGACGGTGGCGGGATTGGTCGGCAGCAGGATGCGGCCAAGGAGCAGCAGCTCCCAGCCGAAGATCGCCGCCAGCAGGAAGAAGCCCGCGTAGGGCCAGCGCGCGCGGCGTCCGGCCGCCGTCCCGGCGGCAGCGCCCGGCGCGGCGGCGGACGCGGGGAAGCCGGCGGCGACGGTCATCGACGGCAGCGGCGCCCGGGCCTCACTCGACGTAGCCGAGGGCGCGCAGCGCCGCGGCGTGGTCGGCGCTCGGCGGCGGCGGCTCGGCACGCGCGACGTTGCGCTCGCCCACCGCCGCGTCGAGCCCGGCGCGCAGCTCGGCGAGCGACACGGGCGGCTGCGCGATCAGGTTGCGCGTCTCGCCGGGGTCGGTGCGGTGGTCGTAGAGCTCCTCGCTACCGTCTTTGGTATTGACGATGTAGCGCAGCGGCCCTTTGCGGACGCTGAACTGCGTGCCGACGTTCTTCTCGAGGTTGTCGGTGCCGTAGCCGCCGAGCGAGTACATCGGCGCGTCGGGCTGCGGCTCGGCGGTGAGCAGGTTGCGGCCGCGGAAGGTCTCCGGCGCGGGCACGCCGAGCAGCGCGAGCAGCGTCGGCGCGACGTCGAGCGACGACACCGGTTGATCGCGGTCGACGCGCGCGAGGCGCTGCTCCCCGGGCTCGCGGATGACGAGCGGGATGCGCACCGTCTCCTCGTACGTGATCGCGCCGTGCGAGAAGTAGCGCTGGTGGCCGGGCTCGGCGAGCGTCTCGCCGTGGTCGGCGGTGACCGCGATCACGGTGTTGCGATCGAGCCCGCGCTTGCGGAGCTCCTCGAACAGGCGGCCGAGCGCGCCGTCCATGTAGCGGATCTCGGCATCGTAGCGCGCGACGTAGTAGTCGGCGTCGGTGCGGCCGTCGAGCACCTGGTAGCGCGGGATCTTGTAGTGCTCCCAGTCGGTCGTGCCGATCGGGATCTGCTTGCCGATCTTGCCGTAGTGCGCGTCGCCGACGTAGCGGTCGGGGTCGACCGGCGCGGCGTACGGACCGTGCGGGTCGATCAGGTGCAGCCAGAAGAAGAACGGCTTGTCCTTCGGCCGCGCATCGAGCGCCGCGAGCGCCGCGTCGACGGTCTGCTCGGCGGGACGCTCGTAGCGCGTCCTTCGGTTTGGCTCGGGCGTCGTGAGCTCGTCGTCGAAGTGGTCGAAGTGGTGCTGCACCTTCGACTTGCGGCTCATGACGAAGCTCGAGACGAAGCCCGCGGTGTACCAGCCGCGCTCGCCGAGCGCGCGCATCAGCGACGGCTTGTCGGGAAACGGCTGGCTGTTCGCGGTCACGCCGTGCTCGCGCGGCGGCAGCGACGTGAACAGCGACGCGTGCGCGGCGCCGGTGGTCGCCGAGTGCGAGTAGACGCGCGAGAACCAGACTCCTTCCTTGGCGAGGCGGTCGAGGTTCGGCGAGGTGTCGCGCGGGTAGCCGGCGAAGCCCAGGTGGTCGGCACGCAGCGTGTCGACCGTGACGAAGATCAGGTTGAGACGCTCGCTCTTCGCAGCGTCCGCAGCCGCGGTGGCCTCGGACCCGGCCGGCGCCGGGCGCACCGCCACGGCGAGCGTCGCGAGGACGAGCGCCGCGCACGCCGCGCGCAGCGCCGTCATTGCACGTAGCCCAGCGCCTCGAGGCGCTTTGCGTCCTCCTCCGAGACGCGACGCGGCTGCATCTTGGTCGCGGGCGTCCGGAGCCAGTCGTCGAGCGCGGCCGCGAGCCGCTCGCGCTCGGCGGGCTTCTCCTCCGACAGGTTGCGCTTCTCGCGCGGGTCGCTGACCAGGTCGAAGAGCTCGAAGGTCTTCTCCTCGGGCGCCGCGATGTACTTCCAGCGCCCGACGCGCACCGCGTGCTTGTCGCCGCGCACCGGGACGCCGCGCTCGGCGCGCGACGCGTAGAAGCGGCGCTGCAGGTGGACGCGACGCTCGGGGTCGAGCTTCTCCTTTCCGGTCGCGGCGGCGATCAGGCTCTTGCCCTCGGGCTGGCGGGCCGACGCCGGCAGCGAGCCGCCGGTGACCTCGAGGATCGTCGGCGTCATGTCGGTGAGCTCGATCGGCTCCGCGACCACCTTGCCGCGCGGCAGCTTCGCGGGCCAGCGCATGATGAACGGGATCCGCACCGACTCCTCGTAGATCTGCAGGCCGTGCAGCATCCAGCCGTGGTCCATCAGGCCCTCGCCGTGATCGCCGGCGACGATCACCAGCGTGTCGTCGAGCTTGCCGGCCTGGGCGAGCGTGTCGAGCAGCTTGCCGACCTGCTCGTCGGCGAAGTGGATCTCGGCGTCGTAGGCGGCGATCTCGCGGTCGAGGCCGGTCGGCGGGTTGCCGCGCGGCGGGAAGAGCTTCGCGTGCTCGGGCGGCGGATCGTACGGATTGTGCGGATCGAAGAGGTGGACCCAGACGAAGAACGGCTTCTCGGGCGACGACTCGCGCGCGAGGTAGCCGTTCTCCCGGAGCCACGTCTCGGCGCGCACGCGCGTCAGGTCGCCGCGGCGGCAGAAGTCGCCCTGGATGTTGTGGCCTTCCCAGCGGTGGACGTCCCACTTGCACTCGCCGTCGCGGAAGTTCTCGTCGTAGACCTCGAAGCCGCGCGCGAGGCCGAAGCGCGACGCGACCGCGAACGAGCTCAGGAAGGCTGCGGTGCGGTAGCCGTCGTTGCGCAGGATCTCGGCGAGAAGCGGCAGCTTCTGGTCCACCACGAGGCCGTTCTTGAGCGTGCCGTGCGTGCGCGGCAGGAGGCCCGTGAACATCGTGGTGTGCGACGGCAGCGTCGTCGCCATCGGCGCGTAGGCGACGTCGAAGCGCACGCCGTCGCGCGCCATCTCCTCGAGGCGCGGCGTCGTCGGGCGGTCGTAGCCGTAGGCGGAGGTGTGGTCGGCGCGCGTGGTGTCGAGCGTGATCACCAGCACGCTGGGACGGCTCGTGGCGCCCGCCGCGGCGGTCGTTTGCGACTCGTTCGTCGTCTCCGACCTTGCAGCGGTTGCGGCGTCCGACTTGGCGGCGGTGGCTGCGCCCGGCGCGTCGGCGGGGCGCTCCGGCGCCGCGAGCGAGGCGGCGAGAGAGGCGCCGGCCACGAAGACGGCCAGCGCGAGCGGGAAGCGTCTCGGCATTCTCATCGAAGACTCGCGTCGTGTGGCGTCGATGGCCCGGGCGGCCATTCTCTAACGATCTCGGCGTGGCGGGGAAAGCTGGAATCGTCAGCCCCGGCGCCTCCGTCGGACCGCGCGCGACGCTCGCTGGCGTCGCGGCGGAGCGCACGATAGTCGAGACCGGTGGCGAGGTCGAACCACAGAACATCAGGAGTCGTTCATGCGTGAGGTGTACATCGTCGAAGCCGTGCGGAGCCCGATCGGGCGCAGGAAGGGTGGGCTCTCCGGGCTCCATCCGTCGGATCTTCTCGGTGCGGTGCAGCGCGCGGCGATCGAGCGCGCCGGCATCGACCCCGGCCAGGTAGGACAGGTCGTCGGCGGCTGCGTGTCGCAGGTCGGCGAGCAGTCGTTCAACATCGCGCGCGTCGCCTGGCTCGCGCAGGGCTTCCCGATGGAGGTCGCGGCGACCACGGTCGACAGCCAGTGCGGCTCGTCGCAGCAGGCGACGTCGCTCGCGGCCGGCATGATCGGCGCCGGCATCGAGGACCTCGTGCTCGCCTGCGGCGTCGAGATGATGACCCGCGTGCCGCTCGGCTCGAACATGAAGGGCGGCTCACCGCTCGGTCAGAGCTACATGGACCGCTACGAGCCGACGTCGCAGTTCGAGGGCGCCGAGCGCATCGCCAAGGAGTACGGCATCACGCGCGAGGACACCGACCGCTTCGGCCTGCAGAGCCAGCAGAAGGCGGCGCGCGCGTGGGCCGAGGGCCGCTTCACCCGCGAGGTGGTGCCGATCACCGCGCCGGTGCTGAACGAGGAGGGCAAGGAGACCGGCGAGAAGCGCGTCGTCGAGAAGGACGAGGGCCTGCGCGACACATCGCTCGAGAAGCTCGCGACGCTGAACCCGGTCGTGCCGGGCGGCATCCACACCGCGGGCACCTCGTCGCAGGTGTCGGACGGCGCCGCCGCGGTGCTGCTCGCCTCGCCGGAGAAGGCGAAGGAGCTCGGCCTCAAGCCGCGCGCGCGCATCGTCGCGACGACGTTGGTCGGCGTCGATCCGGTGACGATGCTCAAGGGCCCGATCCCGGCGTCGCGCAAGGTGCTGAAGCAGGCCGGGCTGACGGTCGACCAGATCGACACCTTCGAGGTCAACGAGGCCTTCGCCTCGGTCGTGCTGGCCTGGGAGAAGGAGCTCCAGCCGAACCCCGAGCGCGTCAACCCGAACGGCGGCGCGATCGCGCTCGGCCACCCGACCGGCTCGACCGGCGCGCGCCTGATCACGACCGCGCTGCACGAGCTCGAGCGCACCGGCGGGCGCTACGGGCTGATCGCGATGTGCTGCGGCGGCGGCCTCGGCACCGGAACGATCATCGAGCGGCTCTAAGTCGGCGAGCTCTCAGGGCTTCCGGCAGAGCCCTTTCGGCGGAGCGCACGTGCGCCGTGCGCTCCGCCCCCGCTGCCGGCCTCGACCCCCGCGACGCGCTCGTTCGCGACCGCAGCGTCGCTCCTCTCGGACGCCCACCTCTCGGGCTTCCGCCTCGTTCTGACGCTCCCCGTCGCTCCCTCGATGTCCCGGCCTCTTTCTCGGAGGCATCGTGACGGTGTTTCTTGGACTGACACCGAGGATTTCTAGCTCCTGACGCGCATCCGCGGCCCCTCCGCGGCGCCCTGGCTCGGTGCGCTCCCTTTGACAACCGTTGTCAGACGCGGACCGTGCGCGGGCGAAGGATGGGCGAAGAATTTTGACAGCGGTTGTCAGCTGCAAAATGGGCCACCCAATTTTTGTTGTAGAACTTCCTCAAATCCTTTATCTGAC
>DATCMB010000012.1 GCA_036563615.1 Candidatus Binatia bacterium | reverse complement strand
GTCTCCCACTTGGGATCGCCCTCGTGGAAGGTGCGGAAGACGCGCTTCAGCATGGTCGTCGCCGTGACCGAGCCGCCGATCGCGCCGGTCTCGTCGCTCTGCTTCATGAAGCGCGAGAAGAGGTCGAGCTGGTTGAGGGTGTTGGCGTCCTTGAGCGCCTCGGGCTTCTTGCCCTCGGCGATCACGACGAGCTGGCTCGCGCCGACGAAGTTGTCGTTGATCTTGCGGAACGCGACGTTCGCCGGGTGGTCCTCGTAGAGGAGCGCGTCGAACGGCGTCATGTCGCCGGCCTTGACCTTGCTCTGGAAGTAGAAGCCGAAGATCAGCAGCACGACGAGGCTCGCGCACATCCAGACGCGCCGCTGCCCGGTCGACAGCCAGATCAGGAAGCGCTCGAAGCGGTCGTAGGCGCGCGAGAACAGGCCCGGCTCGTGGTGCGTCGCGAGGTGCTTCGGTGGCTTCACCAGGTCGAGGATGATCGGGTGCAGCGTCACGACGCTGATGAAGATCGAGATGATCCAGAAGCTGCACAGCAGCGCGAGCTTCTGGATGATCGGGATGCGCGCGACGTAGAGCGTCAGGATCGCGAGCCCGTCGGCGACGATCGACACCATCGCCGGCGCGTAGATCTCCGTGTACGACTTGACGATCGCCGCGTGCTTGTCCTTCAGCTTCTCGTACTCCTCGTGGTAGCGCTCCATCGACTGCACGGAGTGCGAGTGCGCGCGCGCCGAGATCAGCAGCGGCACCACGAGGACCAGAGGATCCAAGCTCAAGCCGCACAGGCCGCCGAAGCCGAGCCCCCAGATCGCGCTCAGCGCGCCCGACAGGATCGGGATGAAGACGCCCTGCCAGCTACGGAACTCGAACCACAGGATGACGATCATGGTGCCGATGCTGGCCAGCAGGACCCACAGCATCGGCTCCTTCATCGACATGAAGTAGCCGTAGAGGACGGGGAAGCCGGTGACGTAGATCTTCGTGCACTTCGTCGGGTCGGGCAGCCCCTTGCACTCGCCGTTCGCGTCGACGATCTGCTCGCGCTCGATGATCTCCTGGATCTGCTTCAGCATCCCCTGGAGGTCGAAGTACTCCTCCCAGAAGCCGGCGACGATCAGCGTCGACTTGTCGTCGGGGGACACGAAGAAGCCGCGGACGCCCTCGGTCGTGTAGACCTTCATCCGCATGAACTCGAGGTCTTCCTTGCTGTCGGGAAGCCTCGGGTAGGTGAGCGGCACGACCTTGATGCCGGTGCCGGCGGTGAGCGTCGTCTTGAGCTTGGGGTGCGTGACCGAGAGCACCTGCTCGCCGTTCACGCCGGGCACGTTGTGCAGCAGATCGACGGTGATGCGATCGACCTTCTTGAAGGTCTCTGGGTCGTCGAAGATCGTCGCTTCCGGCGTCTCGACGACGATCTGCAGCACGTTCGCCGTCCCGAACATGGGACGGTACTTCTGGTAGAGCTGAATATAAGGATGGTTGGGCGGATACAGATCGAAGAAGTTCGTCGCGATCTGCATGTGCGCCCACATGTAGTAGACGAAGAACAGCGTGACCGCGGTGATGACGGCGGTGACCTTGTATTTGTTGCGCAGCAGGAAGAACAGGTACGCTTCGATGTATCGTCTGGGAATCATCTAAGGATTTCCTCGGCCGCCGGTCCCGTTCTTCCGGAGCTGCGAAACTCAGCCTTCGCCCTTCAGCCGGATCTCGCCCTGGTCGACCGTCACTGTGAGACCGTTCGCGCCGACGACGAGCGCGCGGCCCTCCTTCGACGACACGCCGCGCAGCCAGTAGAGCGACATCTCGGCCGGCAGCTTTCTCTCCTGCCAGGTCTCGCCGCCGTCGAAGCTGACGAGCACCATGCCGATGTCGCCCACGATGTAGCCATAGTCGCCCGACATCCGGATGTCGTACAGCCCGGGATTCTTCATGGCTTCCATGAAGCCGAGCTGGTCGAGCGATCCGGCGTCGAGACGACCGCGCTGCGGCGTCCAGGTCTGGCCGCCGTCGGTGGTGCGGAGCACGAGGCCGTCGATGCCGACGGCCCACCCTTCGTTCGGTGAGCGAAACGCGATCCCGAAGATCGTCTTGTCGGTTCCGGTGTCGAGCGGCGTGAACGTCTTGCCGCCGTCGGTCGTCTTCTGCACCGTGCCGAACTCGCCGGCGATGTAGCCGGTGCTCGCGTCGGGCCACGACTGCGAGGTGAGGACGACGTCCTCCGGCAGCGTGCGGTCCTTCCACGTCTTGCCGCCGTCGGTCGACTCGATCACCGCGCCCCAGTCGCCGACCGCCCAGACGTGGGTCGGCGAGGCAAAGGTCACGGAGAACAGGTTGCGGTCGGTGCCCGACTCGCGCTTGACCCAGGTCTTGCCGCCGTCGTCGGTGGTCAGCACCACACCCGACTTGCCGACCACGACGCCGTGGGTCGGCGAGGCGAAGTCGACGCCGTAGAGGTAGTCGAGCGTCGGCGTCTGCTGCGCTTCCCAGGTCTCGCCGCCGTCGGTGGTCTTGAAGATCGCGCCGAAGGCGCCGACCACCCAGCCGGTGCGGTCGTCGATGAGCTTCGCCGCGTAGAGGTTCTCGACGATGCGCGCCGCGCTCGCCTCACGCGCATTCATCGCGGCGGCGACCGCGAGCCCGACGAGCAGCACGAACGCACGCAAGCAATGAATTCGCGTCATCTCGGGGATCTCTCGCTTTCGAACCGGGCGCGCGCCACGGCGACACCTCGCGCGCGAGAAGCGTGCGATTTCGCGCTTATAGGGTGGCCCTTTCGCCGGTGTCAACCCTCGGGAACTGCGCGCGCACGCGACGCGACGCGCCGCGACCGCGCGTTCGGGTGAACGTGACCGCCTGTAGCGAGCGTTATGGACGGCGACGACGTTCGGAGCGTCGCGCGACCGGCCGCCGCGCACGTCGCGACGTCTTCTTGACTGGCCGCGGAGCCGGCGCGTACGACGCGAGCCGTGAGTCGCGTCATCGCCGAGCACCGGCTGCGCTCGCCCGTCGCGCAAAGCTACCGGCAGCGCGGGCTCTGGCCCGGCGTCACGCTCGGCGAGTCGTGGGCGCGCACCGTGCGCGCGCGCGGCGACGCGATCGCGCTCGTCGACGGCGACCTCGAGCTGAGCTTCACCGAGCTCGCCCGTGGCGTCGCAGCGCTCGCGAAAGGGCTCTCCACGCTCGGCGTCCGCGCGGGCGACGCGGTCGCTTACCAATTACCCAATTGGTGGGAGGCCGCGGCGACGCTGCTCGCGACGGTGTCGCTCGGCGCGCACGCCGTGCCGATCGTGCCGATCCTGCGCGGCCGGGAGGTCGCGGTGATCCTGCGCCAGACGCGCCCGCGCGTCGTGGTCGTGCCCGACGAGCACCGCGGCGTCGACTACCCGGCGCAGACGAAAGGCGCGCTCGCCGCCGTCCGCCACGAGGCGAAGCTCGTCGTCGTGCGGCCGACGCGCGCGCTCGCGCGCGACGCGACGCCGTTCGCGGAGCTGCTGCGCACGCCGCCCGCGCGCGACGCGGTGCCGAGGACCGCCGCGGCGACCGACACCACGACCCACGCCGCGCCGACCGACGCCACGACGAACGCCGCGCCGCCCTCCCCCGCTGCGGTCGACCCCGACGCGCTCGCCGTCATCATTTATACGTCCGGCTCGACGGCCGAGCCCAAGGGGGCGATGCACACGCACCAGACGCTCACCGCGGAGCTGCGCAGCCTGGTCGCGGCGCACGGGCTCTCGCCGAGCGACCGCGTGCTGATGCCGTCGCCGCTGACGCACGTGTCGGGCGTCATCCACGGCATTCTCGCGCCGGCGCTGCTCGGCACGAGCGCCGTGCTCGAGGAGCGCTGGGATCCCGGCCGCGCGCTGCGCGACGTCGAGCGTCACCGCGTCACCTACATGATCGGCGCGCCGACGTTTCTGCAGGAGATGCTCGCGCACCCCGACGTCGGCACGCGCGACCTCTCGAGCCTGCGCCTCTTCTCCTGCGGCGGCGCGAGCGTCGCGCCAGAGCTGATGCGCGCCGGTCGCGCGCGCATCCCGGGGATGGTCACCAAGCGCTCGTACGGCTCGTCGGAGTTCCCGACGATCGCGACCGCCGGCGTCGAGGACGCGCTCGCGCACGGCCTCGACACCGAGGGACGTGCGCTCGCCGGCGTCGAGATCCGCATCACCGACGCCGACGGCCGCGAGCTGCCGCCGGGCCGCGAGGGCGAGATCCGCGCGCGCGGTCCCGACTGCTTCCTCGGCTACGTCGATGCCGCGCTCGACGCCGAGAGCTTCGACGACGACGGCTTCTTCCGCACCGGCGACCTGGGTGTGCTCGACGAGGGCGGACTCCTGCGGGTCACCGGCCGCGTCAAGGACATCATCGTGCGCAAGGGCGAGAAGATCAGCGCGCGCGAGGTCGAGGACCTGCTGCTCGAGCACCCGGCGATCGCCGCCGCGGCGCTGATCCCGCTCGCGGACCCGGCGACCGGCGAGCGCGCGTGCGCCTGCGTGCAGCCGGCGGCGGGCGCCGAGCCGCCGACGCTCGAGCAGGTGGTCGCGTTTCTGCGCGCGCGCGACCTGACGCCGCAGAAGCTCCCCGAGCAGCTCGAGGTCGTGCACGAGTTTCCCCGCACGCCGAGTGGCAAGATCCACAAGCGGCTGCTGCGCGAGACGATCGAGCGCCGGGTCGCGGACCGCGCCGAGCGGTGAGCGCGGCAATCGGAAACCAGGCAACGGAAGCAGCACATAGAAGAAAGGAAGGGACGTGATGGCGGGGGGACTGCTCGACGGCAAGGTCGCGATCGTCACCGGCGGCGGCTCGGGGCTCGGACGCGCGGGCGCGCTCGCGCTCGCCCGCGCCGGGGCGCGCGTCGCGGTGACCGACGTCACGCTCGCGAGCGCCGAAACGGTCGCGGATGAGATCGCGACGGCGGGCGGCGAGGCGGTCGCGATCGCGTGCGACGCCGGCAGCTCGCCCAGCGTGCAGGCGATGATCGCGCGCGTCGTCGAGCGCTTCGGCCGGATCGACGTGCTCTACAACAACGCCGGCATCGCGCCGATCGGCGAGGACGACTTCACCGCGTCGATCGCAGACGAGGTCTGGGAGCGCGTGCTGCGCGTCAACCTGACCAGCGTGTTCCTGTGCAGCAAGTACGCGATCCCGCACATCGCCGCCGCGGGCGGCGGCTCGATCATCAATACCGCGTCGTCGATGGCGCACCTGCCGGTCGGCGTGACCGACGCTTACGCCGCCTCGAAGGCGGGCGTCGCGGGTCTCACGCGTTCGATGGCGGTCGGCTGCGGCAAGCTCGGCATCCGGGTCAACGCGATCAGCCCGGGCTACGTCGACACGCCGATGAACGCGATCATCTTCGGCACCGACGAGCTGCGCGAGGGCTTCGCGGCGGGGCACGCGACCGGGCTCCAGACCCCGGAGGAGATCGCCGACCTGGTGGTGTTCCTCGCGAGCGACCTGTCGCGCTCGCTGACCGGGGCGGTGCTGAACTGCGACCGCGGCTGGACGGCGTTCAAGATGCCCGACGCGGTCAGCCGTGCGCTCGGAGGCGGCGGTCGCTAAAGGAGCGCGACACACCGACCCAGCCGCGAGCAAACGAACCGGAGCACAGCCGCATGGCCTTCGCCGACATCGACCGGTCCGTCATCGGACGTGAGTACGACCGCCTGACCTACCCGCCGATCACCGCGGAGGAGCTCATCTCCTACGCGAAGTCGCTCGGCGTGACCGACCCGATCTACCTCGACGAAGAGGCGGCCAAGCGCGGCCCGTACGGCGGGCTCGTCGCCTTCCCGACCTTCGTCGTCAAGCTGCGCGGCGGCCAGCACATGCCGCCCGAGGTCGCGCGCGAGATGAACAAGCTCGGCGGCTTCGACGCCGGCAAGGACATCGAGTTCGGCGTGCCGATCCGCCCGGGCGACGTCATCACCGCGACCTCGACGATCACCGAGCTCTACGAGAAGACCGGCCGCTCGGGGTCGATGTGGTTCGTGGTCTTCCGCCAGCACCTGGTGAACCAGAACGGCGAGATGGTGGCGAACGTCGACTCGCGCTTGATGCAGCGCGGAAGCAGCGACAAGGAGGCGGCACGATGAGCGGTGCGAGCGAAGCGGCGCGCGGCGGCGTGACCTTCGACACGGTCGAGCCCGGCGACGAGCTCCCCGAGATCACGCTCGAGCTCGGACGCGACTACGTGAAGGCGCACGCGACCGAGATCGGCATGGCGTTCCCGCGCTTCACCGACGACGAGGGCGCGAAGCGCGAGGGCCTGCCGGGACAGATCACGCCCGGCAACATGTCGCTCGCGCTGCTCGCGCGCGAGCTCCTCACCTGGGCGCCGGGCGGCAAGCTGCGCCGGCTCGGCACGACCTTCCGCGGTCTCGCGCTCGCGGGCAGCACGGTGCGCCTGATGGGCACGGTGACCGAGAAGGACGAGGAGCGCCGCACCGTCGAGTGCGACGTCTGGATGGAGACCGCCGAGGGCGACCGCTGCGTGATCGGCACCGCGACCCTCGAGCTGCCGTGACGACGATGACGCGCACGTCCGAGGCCGCGGAGCAGGCGGGGATCCGCGTCGAGCGCAACGAGCGGCTCGCGATCCTCACCATCGCCAACCCGAGCAAGCGCAACGCGCTCGACCCCGACCTCCTCTTCGAGCTCGCACGCACGCTCGACGCGCTCGGCAAGGAGGACGTCCGCGCCGTCGTCCTGCGCGGCGAGGGCGAGAAGATCTTCTCGTCGGGCTACGACATCGGCGCGATCCGCGGCGGCGCCGCGCAGGAGGCGTCGCGTCACCCGCTGTCGACCGCGATCGAGGCGATCGAGCGCTTCCCCTACCCCGTCCTCGCCATGGTCTTCGGCGGCGCGTACGGCGCGGGCGTCGAGGTCGTGTGCGCGTGCGACCTGCGCTACGCCGCGAACGACGCGCGCTTCGCGATCCCGGCGGCGAAGCTGTCGGTGGTCTACGACCCCGACGGCGTGGCGCGGCTCGCCGAGCGCGCGAGCCCTACGCTGGTCGCCGAGCTGATGCTGACTGCGCGTCCGATGCCGGCGGAGCGCGCGCTCGCGCTCGGGCTCCTGAACGGCGTGCACCCGGCTGCGGATCTCGAGCGCGAGGTGCTCGCGCTCGCGCGTGAGATCGCGGCGCTCGCGCCGCGCACGCTGCGCGCGACCAAGCAGATGTTGCACGCGCTGCGCGCGCACGGCGGCTTCACCGAGATCGAGGTCGCGCACTTCACGCGGCTACGCAACGAGGCGCTCGCGAGCGAGGACTTCGCGGAGGGACGCCGCGCGTTCGCCGAGAAGCGCGCGCCGCGCTTCGGCGGCGAGTGAGCGCCGCGCGTCCGAGAGAGCTCCGAGCTACTTCGACGGCGGCGGGGGCGGCGTGCCCTCGCTGAGCGTCACCTTGTAGGCGATCGTCTTGCCTTCGCGCACCCGCGAGGAGCGCGGGCGGAAGAAGCCGAGCCGCGCGATCCAGTACTTCTCGGAGTACGCCTCGCCCATGCGGTCGATCAGCGCCGGGTCGGTGATCTGCTCGGCGTGGCCGACGAGGAACGGCCCGTCCTCGCTCCCGACCCAGATGTAGAGCGGGCTGCCGCGCGCGATGCGCTTCGCCTTCCAGCTCCCGGGCGACGTCGTCGTCCAGAGGTAGCCGTCCTGGTAGACGAACCAGACCGGCGCCGCCTCGCTGCGCTCGCCGCTCTTCCGTTGCGTCGCGACGTAGATGAGCTTCTCGGTCTCGAGCGCCTTTCGCGTCGCCGCGGGCAGCTCCTGCGCGAGGGCGCGCAGCGGCGCGACGAGCGGAGCGGCGATGCACGCCGCGAGCGCGCGCAGCAGCGAACGTCTCCTCAGCACGCGCGCAACCTAGCCGAGGCGCTCGCTCGGGGGAAGCGTCGCGACCCGTCGCGTTCTTCGGTGGCGTCCTTGCTCCGCCGTAGACCCGGGCGTATCTCTCGCTCATGACCCAACTCGAGAGCGCGCGGAAAGGCATCATCACCGCCGAGATGAGGCGCGTGGCGGAGCGCGAGAACGTCTCCGCCGAATTCATCCGCGACGAGGTCGCACGCGGGCGGCTCGTCATCCCGGCCAACGTGCGGCACCTGGCCGGCAGCGGCGGCCAGCCGCCGGCCAGCACGAACGGGCACGCGAACGGCAACGGCGCCGCCCGCACCTACCCCGAGCCGATCGGCCACCCCGGCGCCCGCGACGACGCTCGCCTGTGGGTCAACCAGACCTCCGCGCAGCGCCTGCGCGTGATCGAGGACCCGACGATCCTGCGCGGCGAGCGCGCGCCCAAGCGCCTCGACCCGACCGGCATCGGGCGCATGATCACGACCAAGATCAACGCCAACATCGGCGCCTCGCCGGTCGCGAGCACGCTCGACGCCGAGGTCGAGAAGCTCAAGTGGGCGCAGCGCTATGGCGCCGACACCCTGATGGACCTCTCGACCGGCGGCGACCTCCCCGGCTGCCGTCAGGCGATCATCGACCACTCGACGATCCCGATCGGCACCGTGCCGATCTACTCGATGATCCTCGGACGCCGCATCGAGGACCTGACCTACGACGTCATCCTGAAGGAGATCGAGCGTCAAGCACAGCAGGGCGTCGACTACTTCACGATCCACGCGGGCGTCCTGCGCGAGCACCTGCCGCTCGTGCGCAACCGCGTCACCGGCATCGTGTCGCGCGGCGGATCGCTGCTCGCCAAGTGGATGATCTACCACGGCAAGCAGAACCCGATGTACGAGCTGTTCGACGAGATCAGCGCGATCATGCGCGAGTACGACGTCACGTACTCGCTCGGCGACGGGCTACGTCCCGGCTGCCTCGCCGACGCGACCGACGAGGCGCAGCTCGCCGAGCTGCGCACGCTCGGCGAGCTCGTGCAGCGCGCGCGCGAGGCGGGCGTGCAGGTCATGGTCGAGGGTCCGGGGCACGTGCCGCTCGACCAGATCGGCTACAACATGAAGCTCGAGCAGGAGGTGTGCGACGACGCGCCCTTCTACGTGCTCGGCCCGCTCGTCACCGACGTCTTCCCCGGCTACGACCACATCACGAGCGCGATCGGCGCGACCGAGGCCGCGCGTCACGGCGCCGCGATGCTCTGCTACGTGACGCCGAAGGAGCACGTCGGCCTGCCCAAGGCGCAGGACGTCGCCGACGGCTGCATCGCCTACAAGATCGCCGCGCACGCGGGCGACATCGCGCGCGGCATCAAGGGCGCCCGTCAGTGGGACGACGACCTGTCGCGGGCGCGCGCCGCGCTCAACTGGCCGAAGCAGTTCGAACTCGCCTTCGACGGCGAGACCGCACGCGCGCTGCACGACGAGGACCTCGAGGTCGACACCGAGTTCTGCGCCATGTGCGGCCACGACTGGTGCAGCATGCGCATCTCGAAGGAGATCGTCGCGTTCGCGAGCGGCAAGGACGAGCGCTTCCAGCCGGTGCGCAAGGCGGCCGCGAGCCCGGGCGTCGGGCCGGCGGGACGCGATCTCCTGCGTCGTCGTGCGGAGCTGCCCGTCGTCGGCGGACGGCACGCCTGCCACAGCGAGATCACGCCCGAGGCGTCGAGCGCGAAGGCGATCCAGGAGGGTGTCGCCGCGCGCTGAGCGCGCACGCGCGAGACGGACGACGATGGACGCGCGAGGCTGGCGTCGCGTCGAACGTGCGTTGCTCGGCGCTGCGGCGCTCGTCGCCGTCGCGGGCTGCGCGGTGCCGCCGGCGGCGCTGCGTGGCGGGCCCTTCGCCGACATCCAGCCCGCGCAGGCGGCGCGGGGCGCGACCGCGACGGAGCCCGTGCGCTGGGGCGGCGTCATCGCGGAGGTGCGGCCGCAGCAGGATCGCACCTGCTTCCTCGTCGTCGGCATGCCGCTCGACGACTCGGCGCGCCCCGAGCGCGTCGACGAGCCCGCGGGACGCTTCCTCGCCTGCGCGCAGGGCTTCTTCGACCCCGAGGTCTACGCGCCCGACCGCCTGATCACCGTCGTCGGCTGGCTCTCCGGCACGAGCCCGGAGAAGGTCGGCGACCACGAGTACGAGGCGCCGGTGGTCGACGCCTACACGGTCTACCTGTGGCCGCACCGGCCGCGCTACGAGTACGTGTGGGGGCCGTACCCCTACTGGGGCTGGGGACCGGGCGTCTGGGTCTACAGCGGTCCCGCCTGGTACCCCTGGGGTCCGTATCCTTATTCCTACCGGCCCTGGATCTGGTAGCGCCGCCCCCGTGGCCGTCGACGGGGCGCGTCGCCCGCACGCAACGTCGCGACCACGATTCCCGCGCGGCAACCAACGCTCAGTCGCGGACGAGGCGCGGCCCGAGGTAGGCGAGCCACACCGCCGAGGCCGCGATCCAGACGCCCGCCGCCCAGGCGAGGTGTGTGAAGTAGCTGTCGCTCCAGTCGGCGGCGACGCGCGCCGCGAGCGCGAGCAGGATGCCGGCGCCGAGCGCGATCACCGCGGGCGGACGTCCGACGACGTCGTCGGTCATGCCGAGGTGGCTCAGGCAGACGTGGGTCGCGACGCCGAATGCCATCAGCGAGAAGCCGCCGATGAAGAGCACGTGCAGCGCGGGCACGCGGTAGTCCGGGAAGAGCCCGGCGAGGATCAGCCCCGCGGGCGCGAGCCACGCGGCGAGCCAGACGAGACGCCGGTGCAGCCCGGGCTTGCCGGGCGCGCGCCACGCGCCGCCCGCGACGCCGAGACCGAGCGCGACCGCGAGCCCGCGCACGATCTGCCCCGAGCGCACCCAGCCCGCCTGCTCGGCGACGAGGCTCGCGACGATCACCAGCCCGAGCGCGAGGAAGCCCACCGCCTTCCACGTCTCGCGCGGTGAGCTGCCGAGGTCGGGCGGCGGCGCCTCGCCCGCCATCAGCGGCAGGATCAGCGCGCCGACACCGACCACGAAGCTCAGGAACACGCCCTGCTCGATCAGCAGCGCGCCGAGCGCCATCGTCCACGGCGCGGACTCGAGCACGAGGCGCGCGAGGATCAGCAGCGCGCCCGCGATGCCCTGCGCCGCCCCGACCGCGAGCAGCACGAACGCCGCGGGCGGGCTCCGCCGCACCGCCCCCGTGAGGAAGCGGCGCGCGCCGAACTGCAGCAGCAGCACGAAGAGCGCGAGGTAGCCGAGCTCGGCGAGCACCCACTGATCCGCGAGCAGCGTGGCACACGTGCCGAGGAGCGCCGCCACCGCGAGCGAGATCTCGCGCGCCGACGCCGCCGGCGCCGCGAGCCGACGCGGCAGCGCCGTCCACAAAAATCCGAGCGCGAACGCCATGAGAAAGGCCTGCGTCTGCAGCAAGCCGTGCCGGTGGCACGAGTACGACGAGGTCGCGCCGGTCGCGTACAGCACCCAGTGCCCGACGCCGGCCCAGCCGAGCAGCACGCCGAGCGGGAAGAACAGCCGGTACGGCTCGGCCCGCAGCCGCGGCGCCTGCGGCGCCGCAAACGACGCTTCGGTTTCGCGGACGCTCATGCTCCTGCCGCCGCGCTCGACGCGGGCCTCGTTGACTCGCGCCCCATCGCGCAGGAGCCATGATCAGCGGGTGTGGAAATAGAGGAAAGGCGGTGTAGACCTTCCGGCTGACCAAGCCATGCCGGGAGAACCGGCAGGAAGGAGGACACCGCCCTGGGGAGGATAAGCCGAGCCGAGTGTCGGAGGTCAAGACG